>UWSL01000024.1 GCA_900552975.1 uncultured Mycoplasmatota bacterium
AAAAGAGATAGTAATGGTTATAGAAATTATACTGATAAAGATATTAGTTTATTAAAAGAAATTTCTTCATATAGAAAAATGGGGATAGGATTATCAGATATTAAGGAAATTTTAAATGATAAGAGCGTATTAAAACAAATTCTAATAGAAAAGAAAAAAGAAATAACAATTTCGCAAAATGAGTTAGAAGCATTAGAAAAGTTTATAGAAAATAATAATATAGAAGAATTATATGATTCTGTTGACTATAAAACTCTTGCTGATGCAATTCAGAATTCTATTCCTGGTTTTTATGGATATTATTTTTTAAATCATTTTTTACCATATTTACAAATAAGAATTCAAACAAAAGAACAACAAGAAGCATATAATAGACTTATTGAATTCTGGGATAACACAAATATTAGAATTCCATTTTTAATGAAATTAAATTCTTGGATTTTGTTTAAATTGAATTCTAAAAAATCACTTATAGTTCAAATTGAGCAAATTGATTCGCAAATCAAGGAAATGCTTAATCCAACTGAAGAAGAATATGAAAAGTTAAAGAAAAAGGTTAATGATGGATATAAATTAAAAAATAGTATTTTTTATAAATATAGTTTAATAGGAATAAGTCAAAGAAAATTTATGAAGGAATTACAAAATAAGGGATATAATGATATATTTATTCCAAGTATGATTGCATTATCACCAAAATATAAAGAATATCATAATGCTTTAATGGCAATTAATAAAAGAATTTGTGATGATTTAGATTTATATTATGACACCAATTTTAATTTAATTAAAAAGAAAAAATAATTCAAATTCCAACTTAGTAATTAGTTAGAAAAATAGTAATTTGAAAGTGAGTGATACAAATGCAATTATTTAGAAAATTTCCGTTTAAAGATAAGCCTAATATTGCGTGTATAACTTGTTCTCATATTCTTGACGAAAATAAACCAATATTATATGTAAGTCATGATTATGATGATGGATGTTGGCAATTTTTATGTGGGAAAGAACATGGTATAAAAGATTCAAGAGTAGTTGCTCTAAGTGAAATATATAAGCTTGATAAATCAATTCAAAAGATAGTACATTTAGAGCAAGGTAAGAGTGCTTACAGGAATAATAAAAAAAGCAAATGGATCATTAATTAAATTTAGGAGTGTGATTATATGACTGCTGAAGCATTATTAAATGATTTATATGAAAAATATGGGGATGATTTTAACTGGTATATGCCATCTTTTATAGATAAAACATATATGCAGGAAGCAAAAAAAGAAATAAAGGTTGGGCATTTTCTTTATGGTAAAACATTATATTCTGTATTTAAATGCAAAGATAATAATGATGTAATATTTGTTACAGGCAATAATGGAAAAGATTTATATGTATTAGTGCATTTAATTTATGAAGAAAATAAAGATGCAAATTATCCAAAATACAAATTGTTAAATGATATTTATGAAGTAAAAGAATATTTGATAAAGCAATATGTAAATAAAATTAATTATTAAATTATAATTGTGAAGG
Organism: uncultured Mycoplasmatota bacterium; assembly: GCA_900552975.1. Classification (GTDB taxonomy): domain Bacteria; phylum Bacillota_I; class Bacilli_A; order RF39; family UBA660; genus Coprovivens. The sequence goes on from UWSL01000024.1 coordinate 1,528, forward strand.
AGACAATTATGGGATTATTTGATAAGTTTAAGAAAAAAGAAAACAGTGATTGGGAAAATGCTTATGTAGGGAATCCAAATTTTTATAATGGCACAGATGGTAAGCCATTTGGTGCATTTGCACTAACAGAAGATACTTTAACTTCTTTTCCTAAAAATCCAAAACTATTGTATAAAGTAGATAATACAGAAGTTGATGAATGGAAACTAATATTCGTAAGTACAACAAATAATGGAGTTTTGGGTGATATGGATTATTATGAAGCAATAAATAAACTTATGAAGTTTGTTGTTGATGAAAATGATAACAATATACTAATTAAAGGACTATCACTTGAAGAATTAAATGAAGTATTAAAATAAATTACAATTTAGTAATTAATTAGAAAAATAGTAATTTGATAAAATGTTAAAACTCTTTGACAAACTTCCAAAAAACTTATGTAGATATGTTAAATGCTAATAGTATATAATTTTTGTGAAAGGAGAAAAAGAATGAATTTAGGAGATAAAATTTTACAATTAAGAAAGAAAAAGGGACTTTCGCAAGAACAATTAGGTGAAAAAGTAGATGTTACAAGACAAACTATTTCTAATTGGGAATTAGGTGAAACAACACCTAATCCAGAGCAATTAAAAAAAATGTCAAAAGCATTTAATGTTAGTGTTGATGAAATCTTGGATAATGATTCAAAGGAGTTTTTAATGAACAAAATAAGTAATACAGAACGACTAGCAGGAATAATAATCAAAATATTAAAAGTAATAGGATTTGTATTCATTGGATATATTATATTTATGATAATTGCAGTGATTGGACTAGGAACTTATACAGTTGTTAAAAAAGATAATGCTAATGTGGAAAGTAGTGCGACAACAATATGTTCTATTGATAATAAAAAGTATCAAATAGAATTTGGAACAAACAATTATTTTAAATGTAATAATTGTTCTAAAAAAATGTCAGATGAAATAAATGAGATTGTAGATTTTAACAATATTGACAATTCAATGATAAATATAGAAAATTATTTTAAAAATAATAATGGAACTTGTGAATAATTACAAATTACAATTTAATAATTAATTAGATAAATAGTAAGTTATTGTTTAGATTAGTTTGAAATACAACTAATCTATTTTTATATAACTATTTAGAAAAAAATCTAAATAGTTATTGACATTAGAGTTACAAAATAGTACAATCTATTTAGATATATATCGAAATACTATAAGTGAGGTAATTATTTTGGGAATGTCGGAAACATTAAAAGCAATTAGTGATCCTGTAAGAAGAGAGATATTAGAACTATTAAAAGATGGTAGAAAAACAGCAGGAGAAATATCAAGTAGTTTTAATTTAACAGGAGCAACCGTATCATATCATTTATCAAATTTAAAGAAAGCGAATTTAATAACTGAAACAAAGCAAAAGAACTTTATATTTTATGAATTAAATAGTTCCATATTTGAAGATGTTTTAGTTTGGATTTATAAGTTGGGAGGAAATAAGAATGGAAAAGAAAAATAAAAGAACATTAATTTTAAGTGTAATTATATGTTTATTACCAATGGTATTAGGTATTGCTTTTTATAATAGGCTACCAGAACAAATGCCAATTCATTTTACGATAAATGATGTACCAGATAATTATGCACAAAAAAATTTTGCATTATTTGGAATACCAGTTATTATGGCTATTGTGCAAGCAATATGTATAATATGTACAACAAAAGTTAATAAATTAAAAAATAGTGAAAAACCTAGAATTGTAAAAATAATGGAATGGTTTATTCCAATTATTACAGTATTAGTATATATCATTATGATAGAAGTTCCGTTAGGTAGTGATGTTTATGTTGGAAAAAGTGTATGTTTGATATTAGGAATATTATTTATGATTATTGGAAACTATATGCCTAAAATGAATTATGAAACAGGAAAAAAACTTTTTCATCCAACTCCTAAAACAGAAAAATCATTTAGAAAAATGAGTAGAATTATGGGATATGGTTTTCTAGGTATGGGTATTATATTACTAATATTGATTATATGGGTATAACAATAAATTACAATTTTTAAAGGAGATATATTATGGGAGAATTTATAATACAAATAATAATAGGTTTAATTATAATAATTATAGGGATATTGAATATGAAAGGAAACATATCTTTACTACATTCTTATCATAGAAAAAGAGTAAAAAAAGAAGATATAATACCTTTTGGAAAAAAAGTAGGAATAGGAAACATAATCATTGGAATTACAATAATACTAGCAGGCGTATTCACAATTTTAAATTATACTCATATAAGTAATGTAGTATTAAGCATAGGAATTACAATGGGAATTACTATAATATTTTATGCAATGTTTAGATATAATAAGGGAATATTTTAAAATTACAAATTACAATTTATCGTTATAATCAACTTTAATAGTTGATCTTTTTTACTTTTTATAAATAGGATGATTTCATATATAAATATTAGTATATGTGAAAAAGCAGGATAAGAAACTTGTGCAACTATACTAAACTTTTCCTTATTTCATAAGGGCTTAGTGTTACACAAGACTGATTTCGTACTTACGAAATTCAACCTACTTTGTAGGTTGATATTAGGATGATATGAAAGTTAAGCCTTATAAAATAAGAGTTTTAATATTTATAACATCATCCTATTTGGGTATTTTTTGTAAAATTTATAGGATGATTAAAGACTAACATAATTTTGGCTATGTTAGTCTTTCTTTTTCTAATTTATCAAATAGTTTCTTATAAATTTCTTTCTCATCTTTATCTTTAAACATAGATAAGTCTAAAGCAATGACACCTAATTTAAAATTATCTTTTTTTCTCTTATCTCCAATACCAATTAATCTAATTATTTTTTCAGCATCGTTATTTTGAGTATAATTAAATCTTTTTTCTTTTTCATCAATCTCACTTATATAATAGTTTAATTTATAATCTCCAACATATTTTTCTAATCTTTTAAAATAATCTTCTGCTTCTTTCATAGTTTTAAGTTCATGATTTAGTTTTAGTGGTATTCCATATTCATCTTCATACATATATACATTACAAGGTGTATTAAATTTATAGTGATTATATATTATATCCTCTAAATAATTTTTTCTAAATTCAATATTAGATATTTCAAACTTATTGTTTTTCTTTTCAATAGTTATATTATCAATATATTTACCAATTATTTTTTGTTTTTCTTCTTTTGGTTTATTAGACCAATTATTTAAAACATCTGGATTAGTATAAAATTCTATTTCTTGCATATCTTGTATAATTAATAAATCATTAAGAGTGAAACTTAAAAGCTCATATTGCTTTTGTTCTTTTTGTCTTTTTTCTAAATCGGATTTTTGATATTCGATATGTTTTATTTCTTTATCAAAATCTTCTAGTTTTACAACACCTTTAATGTAAGCTGTTTTAATTCTATCTAGTTGTTTATCTAAATCTTTAATTTCTTTTTTATAATCTTCTGTTTTATCTTCTAATTTTGATTTAATAAATGGCGTATAGTAATTATTAATAAGGTCATCTTGTTTGGCAAGTTCTAACATAAATGCTTTTAATTCTTTTTCAATATCTATTTCATTGAAATAAGTTTTACAAGTATTACATTTATAGTAATAGTATTTTTTACCATTAGTTTTTGTAGTAGCATGACCACCTAGAAAATTACCACATTTAGAACATTTTAACTTATTAGTAAATAAATAAGTTGCTGTTCTTTCATAATGTCTAGCATTTCTTAATTTTTGATACTGACAACTTTCCCATTTCTCTTTTGAAACAATAGGCTCAATAACATTTTCATAATAAGTTGGGTGTTTTGTTCTTTTGCCATTTACGTAATCACCTTTATAAAGTTCATTAGATAATATTTTTTGTATTGTAGAATCATACCAATTAGTTTTTCCTAATACTTTTTCTTTATTATAGATATTAGCAATTGCTTGATGACTTTTACCTTCTAAATATAAATCAAATATTCTAACTATTATATCTTTAGTTAGTGGATCAGGTACTAACTTTTTATTTTTTCTTTTAAAACCTAATCCAGTTCTATTAGGAATATGACCGTTTTTAATTGCACCTGCCATACCAAATTTAGTTCTTTCAGAGCATTTTTCAATTTCATTTTGAGAAACACTGGTCATTATTCTCATAACCATACGACCATTGGATGTAGTAGTGTTTGATTCATCAGCCATACAATCTATATCACATTCATAGTCATTAACAAATTTCATTAATTTTTCAATGTCATATACAGAACGAGTTAATCTGTCTAGTTTTAAAGCAACAATAACATTAATATTACCTTTTTTAACATCTTCTATCATTTCTTGGTAAGCAGGTCTTTTATCATTTTTAGCACTTATTCCTGCATCTTGATATATTTTATAAATATTATATCTTCTAAAATTACAAAATTCTTTTAGTCTTTCTTCTTGTTCTCCCAAACTAAATCCTTCTCTCACTTGGTCAAAAGTAGAAACTCTAATATATATACCAGCACTTTTGATTTTTTCATCCATATTCATATCAACTCCTTTTCTAATAAAAAAAGAAGCTAAAAACACTAGTTTAAACTAATATCTTTAACTTTCTATAAAATTCAATATAATATTTTGTTTGCTTTTTCATGTAGTACCTCACTTTCTAATAAAAGACTGGATACTGCTTCCTTTATTGGTTTTATATTGTATCATTTATTTTTAGTTTGTCAAATCATATTAGTTCATTTTTTAGTATTGTTCTAAATCTTTAAACTTAATTTTGTTATTATAACCGTTTATAAAGACATTTTCACTATCTTCAAATATTAAGTAGTCATTGTCTTTAACTTTCAAAATATGGGGTTTTACATAGGCTATATTAGTATTTTTAAGATTTATAATATATCCATTAGTAAAGGAATATTCCACATAAGCAAACTTACATATCATTTCAACCTTTCTTTTTAGATGGATGATTTATATAACAAAAAAATCATTCTTTCGAATGATTCATATATGTAAGTTCGGATTTTCCGAACAGATTCCTCAATGGAGCATTTGATAGGAAGGTTTTAAACCTTTTATCAAAAAAAATACCCCTCACTTGTTAGATTAATTATATGATAAATTCTAGGATAAATCAATGGTTATATAGAAAATTTGCCTAAAATATAGTATAATTTTGTTAGTAAGTGATAACTTTGAAGAAAAAAATGAGAGGTAAAATTTATGAATTGGATTAATATTCTTGTTAGTGTAGCATTAATAATTTTAACTTTAATTTTTGTTATAAAAATGATTGTTGAATATAAAAAAAGCAAATCAATAGATGAAAAAGTATTGTTTTGGGGTGTTGGAATAGTTGTATTTTTTCCTATTACATTCTTTTATTTAGATTTCTACAATGTTCCAAGTAAAATAGGATGGATAAATAATATTAATTCTAATGAATGGTTAAATATAATCTTTACATATGCAGTTGGCATCTTATCAGCTTTAATAGGAGCTTATATGACAATACGCTCTGTAAAAATGTCTATTGATGAACAAGAGAAAGTTAGAAAAGAAGAAGAAAAGAAAAAAGCTTTACCCTTGCTAAAAATAAGTGCTGTAGAAGAATATGACTATAGATATAAATATATGCAATTTAGTTGCTTCTTTACTGAAGAAAGTAAACAAAGAAAAAGAAAAGATATTCCTGATACTGCAAACGTCACTATAAAGTTAGAAAACGTTGGAATGCGTGAGTTATATGATTTGTATATTGGAGATATACAATCAAGTGTTTTTAAGGTAGATAATGAATATCATAAAATGCATCCTATTATTTATAAAGATGATTATGTATGTATTAATTTAAATTTTTACGAAATGGGAAATTACGACAAAGATTTATCTGGTGAGAAGTATCATACAATGATTAACTTTATGACGTTTAATTGTTATTTTAAAGATTGTTATAATAATTGGTATTATCAAGCATTACAAGTAAGTTTAATGTATAATCTAAAAAAAGATGTTCCAATAAAAGAAAGGGCTTTAAATATTTCAGTAAGTAATACAGAAATTCTAAGTCCACCTATAGAAATAGATGAAAGGGATTTACCTTGGGAGAACGGAAAATCTTTATGTCATCATTAAATAAAAAGTGAGGAGGAATATTAAATGAATAAAATAATTCCGATGATTTTTAATATAAATGATTTAGAAGAAAATGCAAAAAAAGGAGATGGCTTATCTTGTTATATATTAGGAAGAAGTTATGATAGTGGTGAAAATGGACTTGAGCAAAATTTTAATAAAGCATTGTTTTGGTACAATAAAGGAAAAAAGTTAGAAGATCCTAGATGTATTTATGGCGTAGGTGCTTGTTATTACTTTGGTGATGGTGTAGAACAAGATAAAAAACAAGCCTATGAACTTTTTGTTAAAGCATATCAACCTCTATTAGAATTAATAGAACAAGAAAAGAATATTCCAAATAGACAAGCATTTTCTATATTTTGTCTAGGAGCATACTATTATTTTGGTTTTGGAGATATAGAAAAAGACGATAATACTGCTTTTAAATTAATCTATGACAGTGCAATGAAAGGTCATATAGCAGGTATATATGATTTAGGTGCAAATTTTTATTATAATGGAATTGGGACTGAAAGAGATTTAGAAAAATCTAAATTCTATTTAGAACTTGCTTCAAAATATGGATTACCAAGAGCAATAAAAAAACTTCAAGAATATAAGACTATGTACAATAATGAAATAAACATTCATAAAAAAGTGAAATAGTAAAGGAAAATAAAATTATGAAAATTAATACTGAAAATATTCAAATAAGATTATGTAATTCTAATGATGTTGATGATATTCACAAAATAGAAAATGTTGTAATAGATAATTTTAAGGAAAATGAAAAAGGATATTTTCTTCCGTTTAAAAAAGATACATATTTAAGAATTGTTAATAACCCAATTAATGATGGAGAAATATATGGTGCATTTTTAAATAACAAAATGATAGCATGGATATTTTTATCAGTATCTAATAGAATGAAACAAATTAAAAGTTATATACCTGATATAGAAGGAAAATGTGCTGATATAGATGGTGTTATAGTTTTACCTGAATATAGAGGTAATCATTTACAAAATATATTAGTAAAACATTTAGAAAAAAGAGCAAAAGAATTAGGTATAAATAATATTGTAGCAGAAGTAACTTTTGGAAATGTTTATAGTTTAAAAAATCTTCAAAGTATGGGATATGAAATAAAAACTTGGTATCAAAAAGATGAGAATATAAAAAGACATATTTTATTAAAAAGATTGGAGGACAATTAATGATTATTACTAAAAATAATTTAGATGAAAAAGTTCCTAAGGAAGTGCTATGAATTTATATACTAATATTAGCTATAAAGATAAAACAGGAATCATTATATATAATACAAATCCTACTACTTGGAATTGTTTATATTCTTTTTATGAATTAAATCATAAATTTACAATAGATGAATACAACTTTGGTAAGGAAGATATTACATATAGAGAATTAATTGAAGAATATCAAAAAGTATATAAGAAAATATATGAAGATAAAAAAGGAAATATCAAGAATGTAAGAATACAAACTTTAATTGATGAGTATAAAAAGACTTTTAATTTAAAAGATGTTCATATAAATGATGAATTACTTCCAATTTTTGAATTAAAATATTCAAAATCAAAAAATGTTTGGACTTTATGTTATTTTGAAAATTATGTTGTTGATAATGTAGATAGTTTTGATGATTTATTAAATCAAAAGTTATATGAACAAAAAATATTACCATTAGATTCTTGCATAAAAGAATTAGATGGTGTAGGTTTAACAAGTAATATTCCATATCTATTATCTATTGAATCTAATATAGAAAAATTAAATAATAATTTAATGAAAGGGTAATTTAAAATGAAAAATAATTATTTATTAATATACGGAAGTTTTGGAAGTCCATTTTCAAATTGGATTCCTTATTTAAGAAAAGAAATTGAAGATAAAAATTTGGAAGTTTATACTCCAGATTTTCCAATTGGTGTTGGTTATCAAAATTACGAGAATTGGTCTAAACTTTTAAAGACATATGTTGATGCAAATATTATCAATGAAAATACAATTATATTTGCTCATTCAATAGCTCCAATATTTATTTGTAAATTTTTAGTTGAGAATAAAATAAGAGTTAAGCGATTAGTTCTCGTTTGTGGATTTAATAATTATCTTGGGATAGATAAGGATTATGATACAGTTAATGAGAGTATGTATTTTAATAATCTATCTGATATAAAAAATTATTGTAGTGATATAGTATGTTTTTATTCAGATAATGACCCTTATGTTAAGTATGAAGCTGAAAAAGAATTTGCTGATACTATTACAGATAATCATATAATGATTTCTGGTGGTGGGCATTTAAATTCTGAAAGCGGGTATACTGAATTTGCTGAACTACTTAAATATGTCTAATACGCACGCTAATTGACTATGTCAATTTGCAAGTGCGTTTCTAAATTATCAAAAATTTAGTATGTATCAAAGACTACGACTTTTAAAAAATATCGTAGTCTTTTTCTAATGATTCTTTATTTATAAAAATATTTACTTCTGTTTCACTAGCGGTATCTTTAGATATTTCTTTTAAATCTGTAGAATTGTATAAGTCATTATCATAACATCCTTTTAAAATATCTATCGTCTTTTCTTTATTCTTTTTATCATTAGATAATAAATTTTCTCTAAAAAATTCTTTTAATATTAACAATAAATGATTAATAAAATTTATCAAATTAGTTTTATCTTCGTGTAATTTACCATTCTCATCTTCTAAAAAATTAATATCAATAAGACTATTTTTATATTTTCTTTCTAATGTTTTATAATCACAAGTGAATTCATTTAAACTTTCAACAAATGCTTTACTTGTTACCATATTTTGAATTTCTTTACTATACATGTCTAGAAAATTTAATAGAATATGATAAATTTCTCCATCAATAATTACTTTATCAGTTAACGCTTTCTTTTTAGAATTTTGTAATGAACCTTTTATTTTCCAATATTGTTCTTCTATTTTTTTCTTACTTCTAAATGCTTGTCTATCATAATATCTAGCAACATTTTTAAATTGTCCCATTGATAAATGTTTAACACCTGTGTGTTTTTCTCCTCGTTCTAATTTGAATTCTTTCTTAGTTAATCGTTCATGATATTTATCTTGTAATTCAGTTAAGTGAATATCAGATTTAATGTATGTGCGTTTAGAAATTGTGTATTTAGTTGTACCAGTTCGTTTATCAAATTTTCGAACAAGTGGTACAACAACACAATGTAAATGGGGTACTTTTTCATCCATATGAATAACAGCATGTAAGATTTGTTCTTTTGTATATCCTAAATCTTCATAAATAAAATTCATAGTTTCGTTTGCCCATCTCATAAGTTCTTCTTTACTCAAATTTTTAAAGAAATCTTTATCACTTGTGAATATCATTTCATCAGCAACAACACTTTTAGAATCATTTACCATATCATAAAAAGACTTTTTCCTATCGGCTCTCATGTTCTTCATTCTTTCAGAATGTTCTTTTTGATATTCTTTTGTTATTTCATAAAATTTCTCTACATAATTATTACATTTTATTATTTCAATATTATTTTTACTATCTTCAATCCTAATATTTGGATTAGATTTGTATTTATCTTTTGTTCTTTCATTATGACTGCCTTTTTGTGATAGTTCATGTATTGTTTTAATGCCTTCACCTCTAAAAATTGCATAACTCATATCTTATTCTCCTTTCTTATTATTGTCATTTTCTTTTTTTGATTGCTCTAAAATTTTTTCAATTTGTTCTTGATATTGTTTATCTTTTTTTAAAACTTCTAGCATAAGATAATTAGGAATTTCTTCTTTATCTTCCTTAAAATATTCAAGAATTTGTGGTACTACTATTTCAAAAAAGTAGTTAATAATTGTCATCTCCTTTCCACCACCAAAACATAAAAAAAAGAACACATTTCTGTGTTCAAATTTATATTATTATTTTTTCTTTGTTCTAGTATCCGTCTTACTAAATTCACTACTTATCATTTCAATGTTTAATGAAGAATTATCTTGTAATGGAATAATTCTTGTCATATTTTCATTTATAAATGCACAATGATGTTCAATTTTAAAATATTCAGTATCAGTTATAAGTTTATATTCTATAAAAAGATTTGGAATAAAAGTATAACTATTATCACTATTACTTTTACCATAATCTGTATCACTTTGAGTATAACTTCCTTCCAACATACATTCTAATAAACTAGGTCGATCACATGAACCTACATCAATTTCTTTTGATTTATCCGAACTATTGTGAATTGCTTGTTCATTCAAATTAATATCAGTTGCTGTTATAGAATGTAGAGTATATATTTCTTTTAATGTTGAATTATTAAAAGATTGATTTAATGCTTCGTTTATACATTTATCTATATCAGTTTCCTTATTAATTACCATTAATCTTACAGGTACATCGTCTTTGTAAAAAATTATGGAATTTTGTTTATTGCTAATATTTAAATTATCTTGATTACTAGTTATAATACAATTACAATTTCTCACAATTTTATAAGAGTTAAAAGGAATATTACCATTTTCAAATCCATCAACAAATGCACCACTAAAACATTCAATATGATTTGGATTTTGCTCAGTCCATAAATCTATTGTTCTTATTATATTCATTAATTAATATATCCTTTCTATTTTAACTTTCTTTTTTCTTCAATATTTTCAAATCCATAAACAGGGCTATTATAATTTCTTTCAAATAATCTTTCAGCCATTTCTTTATTTTTAAATCGACTATTTAATAATACATAATTTTTATAGTTTTGTGGATCGTACTCATCTATTTTAAAGTAATCCTTTTTATGATAAATATTAAAAAATAAATCAGTTAAGTCTAAATCTACAAGAGTAGAAAATCCACTTTGATAACAATATTCAGCAACTTTTTTAACACAATCCCCAAAGTGAAATCCACCAATTACTATTTCATCAAAGGCTCCTAATTGTTCTATTAAATATCTTTCACTAGGATATTTAATATCTTTATCTTGTTTTTCGCTACCATCCTGATTATAACCACTAGCCTGTTCAAAAGTTATATCAGTATAAATTATTTTATCAGTAGGTAAAGGGTTAATTCCATAAATATTTTTATCTGGATAAATGGCATAAACAATTTGATATCCTTTTTCTCTATATCTTTTTTGTATACATTCATTTAATACTTTATATGGCTTTTCTCTTTTCGTTTGTTGTAAATATTCTTCTGAAAATTCGAAAGAACGATTATATTCTTGAATAGGATATAAATATAAAAAAATTTTTTTCATAAGTAATCACCTAAATATGTTTTATCATAATTTAGCCATTTATTAGTAATAAAGTGTATTTATCCTTATCGAATTTATGGTTCTTTTTATTAGGAATTATCTGTAATATATTGTTATTATTATCTAATTCACCAAGATTTAATTTATCTTTTTCTATTGTAATAGGTGATATATTATAAAACTTACTTAATGAATTGATATATTTATCTATATCATCTTTAGTCTTTTCATTAGATAAAATAATATCTCTATCATTAATATTAATTATCATATCAAAACAATCATTTCTAAACATTTAACCAATATTCATAATTTCTTTTTTATTAATATTTATCTTCTTAATAACTATTTCTTCTTTAACTTTTTCTATTTCAATAGAGTCTATATATTTCATAATGAGTTTTGATTTTTGTTCTTTTGTTAATTTATTCCATAATCCATTTTTTCTAACATAATAAGATTTATATTTCATTTTCTCTAATTGAAGTAGATTATAATATAGATTTAAATCCTTTTTATTATTTTCATTGTTGTTAGAATTATTTAAATGATTAAGTTTGAATTCTAAATCATTTATTTGTGATTTTACAGCTTTTTCTTCTGTTATAAATTCCTCTTTATCTATTAAGTCATCTAAATAGGCTTCTTTTATCTTTTTAAGTTTCTTATTGCATTTATCTAACATCTTATTATATTTGTCTATTTCAATGTTTAAATCTTCATTAAAAAAGGATTTAAAGTTATTATCAATAAGCAGATAATAATCTAACATATCATTTAGAAATAACATTAACGGTTTCTCAATTTTCTTTTCATTAATTCTAGTATTACAACAATTACATTTATAATAAATTTGAGTAGGTTTATTCTTTGAAGTAGAGGAAGAACCACCCATAATTTTATTACATTTAGAACATACTATTTTCTGCATATATACATAAGTGTGTTTTCTAGTATAGTTCTTTAAATTTCTTTCTTTTTGTGTTTGTACCATTTTAAATGTTTCTTTATCAATGATAGCAGGGCATATATTTTCTAAATGAATTGGTTTCATATTTTTTGCTCTTTTTCCATATAAATAATCTCCACAATAAATATAATTGGATAACATTCTATCAATAGTAGTAGTTCTCCAATTTCTATTAAGTGCATTTTTATTATTTAATTTTTTAGTAATAGTACAAACTGATAATCCATTAACATAGTCATCAAATATTTCTTTTACCACCTCACTTTCTAAATCATCAATGACTAATTCCTTATTGATTTTTCTATAACCAATAGGGGCTTTACCACAAAAGTGTCCATTTTTTGCAGCGCCTTTCAATCCAAACTTAGTTCTTTCTGAAGTTCTTTCAATTTCAAGTTGAGCAAGTATAGTAGTCATTCTTATAAAGAATACACCCGTAGCAGTATCTGTGTTAATCTCTTCACTAACACTATCTAGACTACAATGATATTTTTCAATAAGTTTACAAATAACTTCTAAGTCTTGAATTGATCTCGTAAGTCTATCTAATTTATAAACGATAATTCTATTAATCTTCCCATCTTTTAAATCCTGAATCATTTCTTGAAATTTAGGACGATTCATATTCTTTGCTGAAACTCCTTCTTCACGATATACCTTATAAATTTGATAATTCTTATACATATATAATTTTTTCATTTCTTTTTCTTGCTCATCTAAACTAAATCCTTCACGGATTTGATCATCGGTCGAAACGCGAGGATATAGTCCGGCAATAACGTTCTTTTTTTCTTCGTTCATAGTTTTTTCTCCTTTCAATTTTTAATTTTGAACGACAAAAAACACAAGAGAATTTCCCTTGTGTTAAGAACTACAAAATACTTAAAATATACGACTATTTACAATCTTCGTATATTACCATATATACCATATTTTGACAGGACAGTCAACGGACATTCACTTCAAAAAATATATCATAATGGTTTTTAATTACTTATAAAATAAGGAAAAAATAAGGTTTAAAGTTTTTTCACTTCTTGCATTTTTAAAACTAGATTGGACAGTCTACTTAGAGTTATAATTTCATGACTATCTTTTAAATATAAGTTGTTATTATCGTCATAAGAAATTAATATTAAACAAATTGATTCATTACTGATAATAATCTTATGCGGTTCTTTTATAGATAGGTTAGTCTTATCAAAATGAATATTTTTACCAGATATAAAATTTAAATGTAATTTCGATATTTTAGGTATTTTAGTAATTTTATCCTTAACACTTAAAGGAAATTCTAAAAGTTCTATGGTTATTTTCATTTGTTAATCCTCCTTTCATATATGAAAAAATCCCATATCAACAAGTGATATAGGATATTCTATAAAAATAAAACTCACACAAAGTGTGAGTAATTCTCTCAATGGAGCAAGTGAGGAGAATCGAACTCCCATCTCAACCTTGGCAAGGTTGCATACTAACCATTGTACTACACCTGCATTTGTACATGTATTTAGATAATAACATTAAATTAATAAAAATTCAAGTGTAAATTAATAAAAATTAACTAAACTTACATTGTTGTAACAAAATGTTTATATATGTTATAATATGATTTGTAAGAAGGGATGAAATGAAAAATAAAATATCAACATATTTGAAAAAAATACGTAAATTTATTATGCAGTATTTTTCTACTAATAAATTATTTTTAACATTTTTGTTGTTTACAATTATTGAAACTGTTTTGTTAAGAAAATTTACGTTACGTAATACTTTTGCTTATGAACCTTTTATTTGTGATTTAGCTTTATTAGTTATTATCGGATCTTTTGGATATTTATTTAAAGCTGATAAACAATTTAAATACTATATGTTTTGGATTTTAGTAGTAACATTGATGTGTATTGTAAATTCTATTTATTATGTCTTTTACACATCATTTGCTTCTTTTAGCTTATTAGCTGAATTAGGTTTAGTTGGAGAAGTTGGAGATTCTTTAATAGAAAAATTTAGACTTATTGATTTTATCTATTTATTTT
>UWSL01000025.1 GCA_900552975.1 uncultured Mycoplasmatota bacterium
CTTTTTTTAGCGGAACCAAATGATGAGAAAAATAGCGATGATAATACAATATATAGAAAAAATATGTAATTTTTTGTCAAGAATTTTTTGTTTTATGTATTTATATGTTAAAATAGAAATAATAATTGTACATATAACTTCTATTAAGTAGTATGTGGAAGTGTTAATAAGTAATATAGTAGAAAAATTGTTAATAAAATCGGCAAATAAAGGGAAAATTAAAAAGAAAAAACTAAGTAGTAAGGAATCTTTCTTAGAAAATTTAAGCTTTGTTAAAGTAAAAAAGAAAAGAGTAAAATATGGTATTCTTAAATATAAACCTATCGTTATTAAAATAATGATAAATATGCTGTCAGGTAATTTTAATTCATGGATGCTTTTAGAATTTTTTTGACAATTAGAAGTTAATAATAATATGGAATTTATTATGAGAACAATGATAGTTAGTTTTAAATTTAATTTTAATTTTTTTAAAAATAATTCGATAAGAAAGATAGCAATAGAAATTAAGATAATATTAAGAATTGGAAAATATGTTTTTTTATAATTTTTTATAATTTTTTTTAAAGAAAAATGTTTTAAGTTGAGTTGAGTTTCTTTAAAAAAAATTATTATTAAACTGCATATTAGACCGAAATTACCAAAAAAATTATAATACTTAAGTGTAAATATTTGGGTATTGAATACTTTGTTAAAAATAAAAAAATGAAGTTCTGAGGAAATGGGAAGTATACTAGTTATTGCTTCTAAAGTTCCTAAAATGAGATATTTTATTAAAGTCATTTAATCATTCCTTTTTTATTATAATATTTTTGGTAATAAAAAATAGAATTAAGTATGGATAGATTTTTTATGTTTTTGACGGGTGTTTTTCTTATTAGCTTTAGTTTGGCTTTTTGGATACTTTATATGAACTTGTTTATTTTTGGTGTAGGTTTAGTTGGTTATTTAAAAGAATGTTTGGTTCATTTTGAATGTTATTTAGTTTTTATTGGCTTTTTTTTATTATATATGGTGAAAAGAAAATAAAAAAAATTCTTGTATTCAAGAATTTTTAGTAATCGATTTTCATTGCTTTTTTTATTTTTTTCATTTCTTCTTTTGCTTTAAGCTGAGCTTTTATAGTACCTTCTTCTAAAATTTTATCAATTAGTTCAGGATTTTCTTCGTATTTTTGGCGACGTTCTTTAATAGGTTTAAGGAATTCGTTCATTTTAGCAATTAGTTCAGTTTTACATTTTACACAACCGCGTTTTCCTTCTTGACATTCTTGGCAGATATGATTGACTGATTTTTCATCATTTACCAATTTGTGATAATAGTAAACCATACATACTTCAGGATTGGCTTTATCATCTTTTTTTATTTTATTTGGATCGGTGATAGCACCCATTATTTTTTTCTTAATAGTTTCTTCGTCATCAATTAGGTAAACAGCGTTACCAAGGCTTTTACCCATTTTTTCGTTACCATCAAGTCCTTTAATACGAGTAGTTTTAGATAAGTAAGGTTCAGGTTCAGTTAGAACATTACCATAAATATTATTGAATTTTCGAACTATTTCACGACATTGTTCAATTAGTGGTAATTGGTCGTCGCCAACGGGAATTAATTCTCCGGCAAAACAAGTAATGTCAGCAGCTTGGGAAACTGGATATCCTAAAAAACCATAAGTTATTCCTTCACCATTATTACCAAAAAGTTCTTTCTTTTGAGCAATTTCTGCTTTAACAGTTGGATTCCTTTGAAGTCTAGCAACTGTTACTAAGTTAGAATAAAAGACAGTTAATTCAGCAATTTCTGGAATTTTTGATTGAATAAAAAAGTTGACTTTGGCAGGATCAAGACCGATTGCTAGAAGATCAGCAGTAATTTCTCTGACATTTTTTCTAACTTTTTCAGGATTATTAAAATTATCAGTTAATGCTTGAACGTCAGCAATTTCTAAGTAAAAATCATAATCATTTTGAAGCTTGACATAGTTTTGGCCAGCTCCAAAAAGGTGTCCTAAATGAAGATTACCAGTAGGACGTAAGCCAGTTAAAATAGTTTTTTTCATTTTTTCACTTCCTTTTAGTATTTTAGCATAATATGTATAAAAAGTTAAATATAAACAATACTACTTGTAGAGGCGAAGCAAGATGAAAAAATTAGTAAAAGGTTGTCTGATTTTGATGTTGATGGTATTTCTTTTAGGATGTAATAATAATTTGACGGCTAAAGATGTGGTTGTTGAATATTTAAATGGCTATATTAATAATGATGAAAGTATTGTCAATGAACTAAATGATTATGTTAATAATGAAGATTTTACGGATGAACAAAAAGAACTATATAGAAAAATATTATTAAAACAATATAATACATTAACTTATAATGTTGTTAATGAAACTTATGATGGAGATAAAGCAACTGTTGTAGTTCGAATAAAAGTAATAGATTTATATACGCCACAGGTGGAAGCGGTTAAATATTTGAATGAATCTAGTGAAAAATTTTATGATAGTGATAATAAATATGATAAGAATTTATTTTTAAATTATAAATTAGAAAAAATGAATGAAAGTACAGAAATGGTTGAATATAATATAAATTTTAAAGTTATGAAAAATGATAAAAAAAAGTGGGAAGTTGTTCAATTAAGTAATGATGATTTAGAAAAGATACATGGTATTTATGGTTTTACCGAATAAATATTTTTCTTTTCTTTTTTATTTGTTATAATTAAAATAGGAGATATAAGATATGCAGTATAATTTATTGGATAAATTTAAAAATATAACTTTACAACATCGACGTTTAACTATATTGGTATTATCAAGTATAATTTTGCTCATTTTTCTTTCTTTCTTAGGTCAAAGTTTTGCATACAAATATAAGGAACAAGAGGAAGATTTTGATGAAATTCAACAATTAATTAACGAAATAAAAGAAAATGATAAAGAGATTGTAAATCAGACTAAAGTTGTTGAAATAGCTCGTGATGTTAAAGGTGTTGATATATCAGGGTGGCAAGGAAAGATAGATTGGCTAGCTTTGAAAAATTCGGGAATAGATTTTGCAATGATAAGAGTTGGTGTTAGAAAATTAAATGATGGAGAAATAGTTGAAGATAGTTATTTTAAGTATAATATTGAACAAGCTAATTACTATGATGTTCCAGTTGGAGTTTATTTTTTTTCATCAGCAAAGAATGAATATGAAGTAATTGAAGAAGCAACTTTCACTTTAAATTTAATAAAAAATTATAAAATAACTTATCCAGTGGCATATGATTTTGAGTCTTTTGAATCAGGAAGAGTTTCTAAAGTTAGTGATGAGGTAATAAATTATAATGCTTTAGTTTTTTTAGACTATATGAAGTCACATGGTTATAATGGGATGTTGTATGGTAATAAGACAGCGATGGAAACACGTTGGGATCTGAGTAGATTTGGTAATTATAAAAAATGGTTGGCTCACTATATGGATGGAGTGAGTTATAAAGGCAATTATGATATGTGGCAATATACGGATATTGGTAGAGTGAATGGAATATTAGCTGATGTTGACTTAAACGAAGCTTATTTTGCCTATGAAATTGAGAATGTAAATGACGAAATTGAATAACATGAAATGTGTTATTCTTTTTTTATTTAAACATAGAATTATTTAGGTGATTAGATGAAAAAATTTGTTTTGATAATGTTAATTTTTCTGTGGCCTTTTTCGGTAGGGGCTGTTGGGGCTAGTTCTTATATAGTAATGGATCAAGATAGTAAAAGAGTTTTAGAAGGAA
The DNA here is from genome assembly GCA_900552975.1 of uncultured Mycoplasmatota bacterium. Taxonomy (GTDB): domain Bacteria; phylum Bacillota_I; class Bacilli_A; order RF39; family UBA660; genus Coprovivens. Next base: position 3,779 of record UWSL01000025.1, read on the forward strand.
GTAATATTAATAAAGAAAGTTTAATTGCAAGTATTAGTAAAATAATGACATGTATAGTAGCTTTAGAGCAGGGAAATTTTGATAAAACAGTAAAAATAGATGATAGTATTTTAAAAGCTTATGGAAGTGGCATTTATATTGAAGTTGGCGAAGAATTGACTTTAGATGATCTGTTATATGGTTTGATGTTACGGAGTGGGAATGATGCAGCCTTAGCAATAGCCAAAGCAGTAGCTGGTGATGTTAAGTCTTTTGTCTTTTTAATGAATGAACAAGCTAAAAAGATAGGCATGGAAAATACATCTTTTGTTAATCCTTCTGGCTTAGAAGAAAATGATGGAACAGCTAACAAGTCAACGACATATGATATGGCTTTATTAATGCGTTATGCGATGCAAAATAATTACTTTAGAAAGATAGTAGCTACTAAGGATATAGTTGTAAAATCTAGTTATAAGACATATAGTTGGCATAATAAAAATAAATTATTGAGTATGTATGAATACTGTACAGGTGGCAAGACCGGTTTTACAAAAAAAGCTCATCGTACATTAGTTACAACAGCTTCTAAAGATAATAAAAATTTAATTGTTGTTACTTTTAATGATGGAAATGATTTTGTTGATCATAAGAATCTATATGAAAAAAATTTTAATCTTTATAAAAGAAAAAAAATATTAGATAAAAGTAAAAAGTATAATAAAAATTATTATGTTAAAGATGATTATTATCTATTAGTAAAAGATAGTGATAAAGTAGAAACAAAAATTAAAGATAATTCTATAGAAGTTTATGTCAATGATAATTTGATAAATAAAGTAACGTTATTTTTTAAAAGGGATACTAGTTTGGTTTTTCGTTTAAAGGAATTTATTGAGTGGTGGGAAAAGATATGATTAATTTTATTTGGTTTTTTTTGATAATTATTGGTTTGTTTTATAGTTTTATATCAGGGGTAAATATGAGTGATGTTGTTTTAAATAGTTCTAATGTAGCTTTTGATTTAATAAAAAGTTTGTTACCATTGATAGTTTTGTGGTCAGGAATTATGAATGTTGCTAATGATAGTGGTTTACTTAATAAATTTAGTTATTTTTTGCAACCATTTTTAAAAAAAATTTTTCCATCGGTTAAAGGAGATAAAGCTTTAGAATATGTTTCATCAAATATAGCAGCTAATATGATTGGATTGGGATCTGTAGCAACACCATTTGGCTTGAAAGCAATGGAAGAATTAGCAAAAGAGAATCCAGATAAGGAAAAAGCAAGTGATAGTATGATTACATTTTTGGTATTAAATACAAGTGGAGTAACTTTAATTCCAATGAGTGTAATAGCTTTACGTTTGGCTCATAAGAGTGTAAATCCTACAGCAGTAATTATTCCAGCTATAATTGCGACAAGTATTAGTACAATAGCTGGTTTGACATTAGATAGTATAATAAGGAGGAAAAATGCCAATAAATAATTATATTATTCCACTTTTAATATTAACTATTATTTTGTATGGTTTTTATAAAAAAACAGATTTGTATGAATCTTTTTTGACAGGCACTGTTGATGGATTAAAGACTGCTTATAAAATTATACCTACAATAGTAGCCATGATTTTTGCTATAAATGTTTTTTTGGAAAGTAATATCTTAAATGATTTATTTAGAGGATTACATGGTGATATTGTTTCGATGTTTTTTTTAAGATCGATTAGTGGAAATGCAAGCTTAGCTATGCTTAATAATATTTACTTTAAACATGGTGTTGATTCTTTTTATGGTTTTTTAGGAAGTATTATTCAAGGTTCAACAGATACAACAATATATGTATTAGCTTTATATTTTAGTAGTGTTGGAGTAAGGAAAAGCAGATATGCTTTGGCAGTTGGTCTTTTTGCTGATATTTGTGGTTTTATTGCTGCGGTAGTTGTTGCTAAGTTATTTTTTTGATATACTTGTAATCAAGGTAAGTGATTCGAATGAAGTGTCAAAAATGTGGATATGACAATTTAAAAGGTGTTACAAAGTGTGGAAAATGTGGACAACTTTTAAATTTTAAGAGTTGTCCAAAGTGTGCTACTAAAAATGATTATGGAGTAGTGAAGTGCGAGAAGTGTGGGTATAAGTTTGAAGGTCGTAGTTTAAAAAGAATTATTTTTAGCTTAATTATAACTATTATTGTTATGGCTTTATTAGTAGTATTTTTATTTATTGATAAAAATAAAGCTAATGTTTTAATTCATTTAACATTGCAAATTCTATCAGTTTTAATAATTTTTTTTGTTATTATAAATAGCTTTGTTTTTGGTAAAAAGAATGAAAAAGTAATTAAAGATGCAGAACATTTGATTACTAATCGTAATATTCAAAAACTTAAAGTTATAAGTAGATTTTTTCTGACTTTTTTTGTTTTTATTTTATTAGGAATAGTTGTTTATTTATATATAAAATATTTTCATTGATAAAGAATATGTGGTATTATAGGAATACTTAAAAAGAGGTGTTTTATGGAACGATTACAAAAAGTTATTGCTAATAGTGGTTATACATCACGTCGTAAGGCAGAGGAATTGATACAAAAAGGTAAGGTTTATGTTAATGGTGAAGTTGTAAAAGAGTTGGGTACTAAAGTAAGTTATAGTGACGAAATTGTTGTAGAAGGAGTTACTTTAGCTAAAGATGTAAAAAAAGTTTATTATTTATTGAATAAACCACGTGGTTACATTTGTAGTACAAATGATGAATTGGGACGTAAGACAGTTAATGAATTAATTGCTAGTGATGAGCGTATTTATTCTGTTGGTCGTTTAGATTATGATACAACAGGTTTAATAATTTTAACTAATGATGGTGAACTTGCTAATATTTTAATGCATCCATCTAATGATGTTGAAAAAGTTTATATTGCCAAAATAGAAGGAATTATGACAACTGATGATATTAAAAAATTGAAAAGTGGAATTGTTATTGATGGAATAAAATGTATTCCTAAAAGAGTAAAAATAAAAAAGAAAAATCTTGAAAAAGGAAATGAAATAGTAGAAATTAGTATTGTTGAAGGACGAAATCATATTGTAAAAAGATTATTTAAAGAACTTGGTTATGATGTAATGAAATTAAAAAGAGAAAGGTATGCTTTCTTGGATGTTAAAAATTTACAAACTGGGGAATATAGAATGCTAGATACTAAAGAAGTTAAAAAATTATATAGTTTAAAAAAATCTTCCAATTAACGGAAGATTTTTATTCTTGGTCAGATGTTTTATCACATTGACAATTGTCACAACTACAATTTTCACATTCTTCTTCAGTAATTTCAATAGCTCCAACAGGACACAAATCTTTCATGTCTTCTGTTATATTATCTTGAGAAATTACAGTTGATAATCCTGTTTCATTATCGAATGCAAAGTTTTCTTCATAACTTGATACACAAAGACCACAACCAATGCATTTATCGTGATCAACATTTAATTTTTTCATACTTTTCCTCCTTTAGGTATTATATAATACTTGAAACATTAAAAGCAACTAAATTATTTTTTAGATATTTTAAATAATTTAGAATTATGTTATGATAATAATATGAAGATAGGAAGTGTTTTTTATGCAGTCGAGAATGGATAAATATTATGCTAAACAAAGTAGTGATGGAAATGGTAAAGAGCATTTAGATGACTTAGAAAAAACGACTACATTAAAAAGAATAGATAAAAATCAAGTTTTATATAAAGAAGTAAGTAGTAAAGAATTGGAAGATTTTGATTTAAATAGTAATGTTTCAGTTATTGGTGAAGGCAATAATGTTGATATAGATAAAATAAGAGAAATGTTAGATCGAAAGTATCGTGAACTTCCTAAAAATAAACCACTTAATAAGACCGAACCAGAAATTGGTAAGATAAATCTTGATGAAACCCGTGAATATGATTTAAATTCTATTTTAGAGCAAGCTCATAAAGAAAAAGAAATAAATTATGAAGAAGATCGTTTGAAAAAATTGCGTAACACGCAATATGATATTTTAAAAGATTTGGATATATTAAAGAAAGATGACGAAGAAATCGAAGAAGAAGATATTGAAAAAGCGAAACCAGTAAATAAAGAGAAGGAAGAAAAAAAATTACAAGAATTAATTGATACAATAACAGCAAAAGAATTAATTAAGCAAGAAGACTTGGATGAGTTGGATCCTTTAGATTTGTTGAGTGACTTAAGAGGAACTGATGAAAATACTAAGGTATTAGGAGCTTTAAGTGATGAACTATTAATAGATGAAGAAACAATAAAAGGTAACAAAGAACCAACAAAAGAAATTGAAGTTCCTGAGCCGGAAGAAGAAAAAACTCTTAAGATTAAACCAATTGACGTTGATATGGATTTTACAAGAGATGTAAAAATGCCTGCTAAAGAAGAAATACAAGATCTTACTAAATCACAAAATATTAATTTTACACAGAGTGATTTTGATGATTTCAATGATTTAAAAGAGGATATGCATTTTACGAAAATTGTAATTAGAATATTAATTATAGTAATAATAATTGTTTTCTTAGTAGGTGGTTTGATTTTAGCCAATAAATTATTAGGATTAGGACTATTTTAATAGTTCTTTTTTGTTGTAAAAGTGTAAATTTAACATATTATTTAGTATGAAATTTAAAAGGAAAACGAATTACAAATTCTTATTGTTTATTATTATATTTATTTTATCTTTAGAGTGGATTAATCTATTAGGTAAAATGGTTAATAGTAATTTTACATTTTTAATAAAACAAAATGTTAAAAAAGAAATAAACCATTATTTATTTTATTCATTTTCTAAAGAAGTAGCAGAAAAATTTAAAGTAGACGATTTAATAAGTCTTAATTTAAATAAAAAAGATGAAATTATTTCGGTTGATTATAATATTGATAAAGTTTATGTATTATTGGGAGAATCTTTAGAAATCTTGTATAATAATTTAGAGAAAATTGATTTTAGCATGAATTATAAAGTAAATGACAAAAATATTTTATGGGTTCCCTTAGGTATTGGAAATAAAAATATTTTAATCAGTAATTTTGGTCCAAAAATTCCTATCAAAATAGATATATTAACAGATAGTTCAATGGGATATAAAACCAAAGTTAAAAATTATGGAATTAACAATGTATTATTAGAATTATATTTGGATATAAGTGTTAGTAGTAGCTTATTGACCCCTGTTTCTAAAGAAGAAATAAAAGATAATTTTTCTATTTTAATTGCTTCACGTATTATAGCCGGTTCAGTTCCTGATTATTATAATGGAATCTTAGAAAGTACAAGTCCGCTTGTTAATAGTTAGGCTGGTTTATTTAAGAAAAATATGATAATATTTATAATAGGTGATAAGTATGGCCCAAAGGTATATCTTTGTTAACAATGCAATAAATGATTCAATTATTAAATATTATCAGTCAAAAGGTAATCCGAATTCATTAGAATTTAATTCTTTTTTGGTTACAGTAATGAGAATGATTGTTCTTTTATATGGTGAACTTGATATAACTAATTGCTATCATACTAAAAATGAAAAAGGTATGGGTGGATTTGATACTAATATGACAAAGTATGGTTATCCACAAGCTGAACTCGAAAAATTTAAAGTTAATTTTGAAAAATATTATGAGTTTGATATGAAACAGAGTAAGCTACATATTAAACGAAAGAATCCATATTTTAATCGTGTTCAAAAAAATCTGATTGATATGATGTTTGCTAAAAATAAAAGATCGCCTCTTGATGGAAGACAAGCACAAAATTTCTATAATTTATTATTTACGTCTAATAGTAATGATTTTTATCGTAAAACTTATGCTTATTTAATGGCAAAAAATCCTCATGAAGTAGATCGTTATTTTAAAAAAAATATGTATTTAATGAGTAATAAATTAAGTTTTGAACCGATTAGAAAGAGAATTATGTCAAAGGATATTTATGATTTATTAGATATAAAAATGGAGGATTTAAATAGTGTAAGTCAGGTTCAAATTGATAGAGTTAATAAACAAATTTTTGATTATTTTAAAGTAGATATGAATGATCCTGAAAGAGAACCTAAATTAGTTGAAGCAATTACAACAGCTAAAAAAAGACCAGTAATAAAAGTTAGATAGGGTGGTTTTATGAAAATAATAACAGTTAATGATGTTAAATATGAAGTAATTAATAATGTAAGAAGTGGATTAGATGAAGAAATATTAGCTGAAAAAATTACTGATTATTTTGATGATTATGATTATATTGTAGGTGATTGGGCTTATGGAAAACTTCGTTTGAAAGGTTTTTATGAAAAAAGTAATAAAAATTGTAAAAAATATAATGATATAATAGGACTTAATGATTATATTACCAATCGTTGTGCATATGATTGTCGTTGGTTTGAGTTAAAGAAAAAAAGGAATTGAAAACCTTTTTTTTATTTGTTATAATAAAAAGTAGAATAGAGAGGGATTGCAATGCCAGAGAAGATCACAATTTTAAAAGATGGCGGAGAGTCTATAAATTCGAATATTGTATCGATTTTTATGATTCCAGAGTCTGGAAAAAGATATATAATTACGACTGAAAATGCAGTAGATCCGCATGGTCTAACGGTTTTGCATGTAAGTGAAATTCAGGGTACAAATCTTGTTAAAATAGAGACTGATGAGGAATGGTCTTTGATTAAGACTGTTATGAGAGCTATTATTTCAAGTAGTGTAGGGTCTTATCAATATATTCCAAGTTTTAGTCAAGCAACTGCAAGTGGTCAATATTCGCGCGATATATCTGTTAGCGAACCGGCTTCAAAACAAATGATTGATAGTTATGCTAATGGTGAAAAGATTGATCCTGATGCAGCAGTGGCAGAACCTGTTGTTGAGCAAAATGTTGATTCTATTTTCCCAACAGCTCCAGTTACGCAAAATGATAATGAAGTTGTTCCAGGAATAGCTGTTGAAGAAACGGCTCCAGTAACTATTGAAGCTACACCAGCTTCTGTTGATGAGAATGCAACGCCTGCTGTACAACCAGTTATTCAACCTGCGCCTACTCCTGAAGTCGTGCCAGCTCCAGTTGTTGCTCAGCCTGAGGTTGATGCTATACAACAACCAGCAATTTTAGACGCGGCAGTACCACTAGCACCAGAACAAGCAGTTGAGGTGTCGCCAGTAATTGAAAATACTGCAGTTCCAGTTCCTGAGGCAGCATTAGTTTCTGAATCTATTCCTGAACAGGCGGCTCCAGTACAGGCTCCTGATACAGCAGTGGCAGAACCAGTAATTCAAGATAGTGTAACTTCCGTTCCGAATACAGCTCCTGAACAAGGCCAGCCAATTTTAGAAACTCCAGTAACTGAAGTTGATTCCTTAAATGCTACAATTCCTCAAGCTCCAGTAGCAGTACCAGCTCAAGATGCAGCAGCTATCGGAGATGCAATTGTTAATCCAATTTTAAATACGGCAGTTCCTAATATTTCGACAGTTCCTTCTGAAATGCAACAATTAGCGAATATGCCAATTAATAATATGGGAATGCCAGTTCCTACTATGGCTAATCAAGTCCCACAGCAGGGGCCTGAAATGATGGCTAATTCGGCTGAAATGATGATGCCTGATGCTTTACCAACAATTCCAGTTATAGATAGTGGAATGGCCGGTAATCAAGGAGCTAATGTTGTAGTAGATAATAATATGCAACAATTATCTGTACCGCAGAGTGTTATGGCGAATCAACAACCTGTTCAACAAGCAGGACCTACGCCATTACAAAAGCTTGGAATAAATATTAATTTTGATGCTCAACCTGATTTAAGCTCTAAAGCAACTTTAGATGAAGTTGTTGCAGGAGCACAAGAATTATTTCAAGAGGGTGTTAAAAATTTGGTAATGGTTATGACAGAAAGAATTTATAAAGATTTAAAAGCAAAAGAAGAGGATTTAAAACGTCGTGAAATTATTGTTGCTCAAAGAGAACAAGCTATTAACGATCAAACAATGAATATGATGAGTTCTGGATATAATCAAACAATGGTAAGACAACCGATGATGCAACAACAGATGTATCAGCAACCAATGATGCAGCAGCAAATGTATCAACAGCCAATGATGCAACAACAAATGTATCAACAACCGGTAATGCAACAAGTGCCTGGACAAGTTCCACAACCAGCACAGCCAATGGCGGTTCATGTTCCTAATGATAATCAATAAAAACTCAAGTATACCTTGAGCTTTTTTTCATATATATTAGTATGAAAGAATTATTAAAAGAAAAATATAAAATTGAAATTGATAATTATTATGCATATAAAGATGGGATTATATTTTTTTTAGATGGATTTAGATATTATTTTGTAAAGCATGATTATGATGATGAATTTTTTAAAGTTTTGGTTGAATTAATTCAAGAATTAAAAATAAATAAAGTATATTTACATGAATTTGTTTTAGATAAATGGGGAAAAGTTAATTCTGATGGTTATTGTTTAATGAAAATATTGACATTTGGTAATGAAATAACCGAATATGAAATGAAAAGATTTTATGAATTACGCAACTTTAATGATGAATTTTATAAACAATATGTTTCATTGACAGAATTATGGTATAAAAAGTTGGATTATTTAGAATATCAAGTTTCAGAATTATCTAATAAAATGATTATTAATAATTCTATTGATTTTTATTTAGGAATAGCAGAAGAAATATTACAATTTTTGAGTAATTATAATAATGCATCACCAAATTCTTATTTATCTTTAGCTCATCGTAAGTTAGAAAACTTTAATGTTATAGATTTTTATAATCCTCTAAATATTATAATAGATATTTATACTAGAGATTTGGGCTTATATGTAAAAAATAGTTGTGATTATGAATATTTATATCACTTTTTGCAAAATGCTCCTCATGACTATACGTATTACTATTTATATGTTAGGTTAATATTGCCAAGTGATTATTTTAATCTGTTAGAAGATATTTTGTTGGATAATAAGAAAGAACGCGAATTAAGTATTTATATAAATAAGTATTGTGAATATGAGGATTATATTAAATGTATAGATGAAATGTTTGGTTTTTCTTTATTTCCTTGGATTAAAAAAAGTAATTAAATTTCAACATTAATTACTTTTTCAATTTCAGGTATTTCGCTTTTTAAAGTTTCAAAAACACTATATTGAATTGTATCATCAGAAAACATGCATGCAGCACAAGCGCCTGTTAATTTTATATATACTATTTTATCTTCATATTTGACAAATTCAATATCGCCACCTTCCATATTTAAATATGGTCGCAATGAACTTAGTATTTCTTTAATTTTGTCTTCAGTTTTCATAAAAAAATCACCTTTTCAATTATAAACTATATTTCACTTTGTGTAAATAATGGGATATGTTATAATTTGAAAGAGGTGGTTTTATGCCTGATACGATTTATAAAGTTGGAAGTTTAGTAGAATGTTGTGTTACTGGAATTGAAAAATATGGTTTTTTCGTTGTTACTGATGAAAATTATTCTGGTTTGATTCATATTTCTGAAATGTCGGAAAAGTTTGTTAAAGATGTTAATGATTATGTAGCTGTAGGTGAAAAGATTGTTGCTAAAATAATAGGTATAGATACAGAAAAGAAAAATTTAAAATTATCTATAAAAAATATTAATTATAAAACAGATGGTAGTAGTATTTTGCCTTTAGAGAACGGCTTTGAAGTTCTTAGTCAGAGATTACCTGAATGGATTGATGAAGCTTTAAAAAAAATCGATAAATGATACTAGTTAATATGACTAGTATTTTTTTTAAAAACAAAAAAACCAATAAGAAATCTTATTGGTTAATTTTTATTATGGTGCCCAAGGCCGGACTTGAACCGGCACGAGGGTTAAATCTCGCAGGATTTTAAGTCCTGTGCGTCTACCTATTCCGCCACTTGGGCAAGCACCTGTCTTTTCATAAGACTATTTGAGTATATCGCATTTTTTTTAGATTTGCAAGACTTTTTGCGAAAAAATTAAATATAATTGATTATTTTTAGCTAATTTGTTATTGATTTTTTGGAAAAGTTGGAAATTTTAAATAATTTGTTTTTTTGTGTTGACAGACAAAATTATATTGTGCTATAATCAACTTGTCGCTGATGAAGAAAGCGAATGGAGGAATACCCAAGTCTGGTTGAAGGGACCGGTCTTGAAAACCGGAAGGTCGTGTGAGCGGCGCAGGGGTTCGAATCCCTTTTCCTCCGCCATTAAATTATCGCGGGATGGAGCAGTCTGGTAGCTCGCCGGGCTCATAACCCGGAGGTCGTTGGTCCAAATCCAGCTCCCGCAACCATGGTCCGTTAGTCTAGAGGCCTATGACGTCTGCCTGTCACGCAGAAGATCACGGGTTCGAATCCCGTACGGACCGCCATTTTGGCTCCATAGCTCAGTCGGTAGAGCAGAGGACTGAAAATCCTTGTGTCACTGGTTCAATTCCCGTTGGAGCCACCAGTTTGAAAAAAACTCGTTATCGAGTATAATACAAATCGTGCTTTTGGTACGATTTTTATTTTGCATAAAATATTATTAAAATTAATAATATCTTTTATATAAAAAAAGACTTATAAGATATTTATTTTGCCAAAATAGAAAAAAATAAATAAAATGTAAAAAAATGTTGGACTTTTTTGAATTTTAATAATATAATATATTTGTCTTATGAGAAATTGTGAGATAAACAAAGAGATTAAGAAAAAATACAAATTATTAAAAAAGTTGTTGACAATATTAAATATAGTTGGTATACTTAGTCTTGTCCAGAGGAGTTATGGGCGATTAGCTCAGTTGGTTAGAGCACCTGCCTTACAAGCAGGGGGTCATAGGTTCGAGTCCTATATCGCCCACCATTTTTTTGCCGACATAGCGTAACTGGCAGCGCAACTGACTTGTAATCAGTAGGTTGGGGGTTCGACTCCCTCTGTCGGCACCATAAATGTGGGAGGATAGCGAAGTGGTCAAACGCGGCAGACTGTAAATCTGTTCCTTCGGGTTCCATGGTTCAAATCCATGTCCTCCCACCATTTCTGTATTGCCTTGTAGCCAAGTGGTAAGGCATCAGACTTTGACTCTGACATTCCGATGGTTCGAGTCCATCCAAGGCAGCCATTCTTATGTTCCGCTAGCTCAGTTGGTAGAGCATCTGACTTTTAATCAGAGGGTCTGGGGTTCAAATCCCCAGCGGGACACCATTTTAAAAATTAACAAGGTTTTTCCTTGTTTTTTTTGTTTTTTTTAAAAAAACTCTTGCTTTTTTGTAAAATAAAAGATATAATGTATTTGCGTTTATGAAAAACGATCCAGTTGTTTGCGCTCATAGCTCAATTGGATAGAGCGTTTGACTACGGATCAAAAGGTTAGGGGTTCGACTCCCTTTGGGCGCACCATTATTTATCGAGAAGTAGCACAGCTTGGTAGTGCACTAGTTTTGGGAACTAGGGGTCGCAGGTTCGAATCCTGTCTTCTCGACCATTTATTTGAAAGAATCTCCGTTAAGGAGTTTTTTATTGTTTTATATTAATAATTATGAAAAAAGATACTAAATGTTTATTATTCAATTAGTATCTTTTTTTATTTTTCTCTATTAAATAATTTATCTATGGAGATGTTATTATATATTTTTATTAAACCCTTTAGACATTTTACTGTACATAGATATTTACCATTTTCATAGTGAGAATAAGCTCCACTAGCAATATTTAATTTATTTGTTATGTATGATTGAGTTAAATTGTTTTTTATTCGTAATTTTTTTAAATTATGACCAATGGCATTTAAATCTATTTTAATAGGTTTATAGAGTTCATTTTTGTTAGTTAGACCAAATAGATAGTCTAAACTAAATGAGTATTCGTTGGCATATTTTATTAGGTTTCTTAGAGGGATTGTATCGTAATTATTTTCATAACCATAAATAGTCTTGTTTGATACTCCCAAAGTTTTTCCGATATCTTTACCTTTTAACTCTAATAATTCTCTTGTTTCTTTTAGTCTATCTTCTAACATTTAGAATCACCCAATGTTATTATTCCAAATAAAAATTGATTTATGCTCAAAGTCTGGGAAATATGAAATGGTTTGATAGGCTTATTTTTGTTGAGTTTGTTGATGATTATTGCAATTTTTTGTTTAAATTATTCGGATATTTT
>UWSL01000026.1 GCA_900552975.1 uncultured Mycoplasmatota bacterium
ATCTTCATATTATTTAATTTAGTTATTTCAACAATTTTTTCTTTGATTTCATCTTCTTCAAAAATACGCATTTCAGCAAATTCCCAAATGCTAAAGCTAGCGACAAAAGATAAAATTTCTTCAGAAGCTAAACTAAATTTAAAATGATAAATTAATATAAATATTATAAAAAAGAGAATCCCAACTAAGAGAAAACTTATTTCTTTTCGCCTTAGTGTTTTTAATTCATCTTCGGCTTTAATAAGTTCTAATTCATAATGATTTTCTATTACTTTAGTGATAATAATTTTTTCATCTTCGCTAAATTGATGATTGCATATTTCCAAAACTAGTGAATAATTATCGGGAATATATGAAGCATTAGTATTAACAAAGCGAACAAATTCATCATTTAGTATTTCATCTTTATTAATAGAATATTTAGAGACAATATCATTTACAGATGTGGTTTTTACTGAAATATAAGCTTCATTGTTTACTAGATAGTAATCATTTATCATCTTATAATAATCAAATTTTTTCTTTTGATATTTTTTTAGTTTGTTTACTTGTTTATTTGCGAACTTCTTCATAATATCTTCTTTCTGATAACAAGTCAGCTAATTCATCTAATTCACTATATTCATCATCATAAGTTCCTTCATTTGTTTCTTCAATTAGATATATTAATTCACTCATACTACCACATTTGTCAAAATCAATATTATATCTTTCTAATGTTGATACTTGGTTATCTGTTAATAATAAACCATTTTTACGAGCTTTCATCATATTTGAATCATTTTCATTTAAACCTACTAATTCTTCTATTTCATCATTTGTTAATTCGTTTGCCATTTTATCATCCTTTACTATATAATAGTAGTATATCATATTAAATTTAGAAATAATATTTCTTTTACTTGACGTTATTATCTTTTTTAGTTAATTCTTCAATAGCTTTAGCTACACCAATAAAGCCATAATCGTAAGTTAATGCACCTTGTTGATAAGCAATGTAAGGTGGACGGATTGGACCATCGCAGCTCAATTCTATCGATGACCCCTGAGTAAATGTTCCGGCAGCCATAATTACTTGATCTTTGTAGCCTGGCATATCCCATGGGACTGGGACAACATTTGAGTCAATTGGCGATCCCATTTGAATTCCTTGAACATATTTTATTAAAGCATCTGGGTTATGAAAAATTATATTTTGGACAATATCTGCTCTTTTTTCATTATATGTTGGTTCAACATCGTAGCCTAATGTTGATAAAGCTTTACTTGTTAAAATGGCTGTTTTTAAACTACTTGATACGACCGATGGAGCAAAAAATAATCCTTGGAGAATACTTTTGTTGATGCCTAAAGTTGGACCAACTTCCATTCCCTCTCCAGGACATGTAAGACGCTCACCAGCTAAAGTAATTAGTTCTTTACGACCAGCAATATAAGCACCATTTGGAGCAATTCCTCCTCCTAAATTTTTTATTAGTGATCCAACCATTACATCAGCACCAACTTCAAGAGGAGTTTTGGCCTCAACAAATTCACAATAACAGTTATCAACCATTATAATGACATCTTTATCAACACTTCTAATTACTTGAATTACTTTTTTTAATTTATCAATTGTTAAACTTTTTCTTGTAGAGTAACCTTTACTCCTTTGAATTTCAATTAATTTAACTTTGTTATTTTGTAAGTATGTTTTAATTTTATCATAATCAAAATCATTATTAATTAAGTCAATTTGATCATATTCGATATTAAAAGAAGCTAAACTACTAGGATTACTTTCTATACCGATTACTTCATGTAAAGTATCATATGGTAACCCACTTATAGAAAGCATTTTATCATTCGGGCGCAAGAAGGCAAATAAAGCAACTGTTAGAGCATGAGTACCTGATATGAATTGACTTCTTACTAAAGCAGCCTCACCACCTAAAACTTCAGCAAAAATTTTTTCAATATTATCTCGACCAATGTCGTTATATCCATATCCTGTAGTGCTATTAAAGTAACTTTCATTAACATTATTTTGATGAAAAGCCGTTAAAACTTTAAAGTGGTTTAGACGACAATTTTCATCTATTTTGGCATAAATTTCTTGAAGACTTTTTTCTTCTGTATTTAAAAATTCAATTGTTTTTTCTGATATTCCTAATTTTTCAAACATTAGCATTTTCCTCCATCCACTTTGATTATCGAATCATTTAAGTATGTATTATTAGCTATAAAATAAATTGTGTCTGCTATTTCTTCTGGTTCAGCAAATCTACCAAGTAAAATATGTTGGCATTCTTCTTTGATGTAATCTGTATCCAACTCTTTATTCATATCTGTATTAACCCAGCCAGGTGCAATGGTGTTGACATGAACTTTAGGAGCGTAAAATATAGCAAAATTGTGAGTTAAGGAAATGACTCCAGCTTTTGAAGCATCATAATCTAAACTATAAGGATAAAACGAATCGATACCGTTAGTTGATGATACATTAATAATTGATGAAGTTATAGATTGTTCATTCATGAAAGATCCAAAGTATTTACACATTAAAAAAGTACCAATAAGATTTGTATTTAATATTTTTTGAAAGTTTTCAATGCTCTTATCTTCCAATGTTGTATCAATAGCTATACCAGCATTATTTACTAAAACATCTATTCGCGAAAATTTTTTTATTACTTCACTTAAGAAGTTTTTTACTTCATCTTCATTAGAAATGTCAGCCTTAATTATTAAAGTTTCAATATCGTATTGTTTTTTTATTTCCTTTTCTAAAGTTTGGGCACTCTGTAAATCTTTATTATAGTTAATAACTACGTTATAGTTATTTTTGGCAAATGCTTTAATTGTTGCGGCACCTATTCCTTTGCTTGAGCCAGTTACTACAACACATTTTTTTTCATAACTTTTATTCATATATAGTTCCTCTTTTTCATATGAATTATTATAGCATATGATTTTTTTTAATGATATAATAAAAGCGTGGTGATTGGATTGGAAAAAATTATTGATACACAACATTTTGAAGAAATCTATAAACTAGGAAGAGAATGCGCTTCTGAAGGAATTGCTGAAAGTAGATTTAAAGCAAAAAACAAAGCTGAAAAAGTCGTTTTTCTAGAAGGATATAAATCTTATCGCGACGAACTTATGAAGAAGAAGCAAGAACTTCAAGGAATGACTCAAAGCGAAGTTGAAGAAAGCAAAAGTCAGTCTAGAAAAATAGCATAATAATTTGTTTTTAGCACTTCTTTAAAAATTAGATGAATTAAAAACTCTAGCTTTATGTAGACTAGAGTTTTATTTTGCTTTCATTTAATTAACTTATAAGATTATGTTTTGAAAATTTCAATATATTGATGATACTTTTTTATTTCTCTAATAAAAATCGACTCTTTTCCAAATGGAACTAGTAAGTAACAATAAGTCTTAGTTCTTGTCAAAGCAACATAAAATAATCTTCTTTCTTCTTCAAATGGATAGTAATCTTTAGTGTTATTAACAAAACGAAGAATTTTTTCATTTTTTATTTTAGTAGGAATACCTAAATTATGATCTTTTAAATTTATGATAATAACAATGTCACTTTCTAAGCCTTTGGATTTATGAATAGTTAAGTAACGAAATATTCTCTTTTTATATTCAAAATAATTATTAGGTAATTGTTTATATTCAGCATCAATATAACTATAAATATCTTTATTATTGCGACCTAAAACCATAATTTCTTTTGTACATGGAATGCTAGAAATTATTTGTTTTAAAGTATTTATTTCATTTTGAGTATAATATATTTTAATTGGTTTAATTAAGTGTTTATTAGAACGTAATTTTTTCTTTTGTTGACTAGGATTTTTCATAACAAATTGCCCTGCAACATTTATTAGTTCTTGAGGATTACGATAAGTATTAACTATGTAAAAAATTTTACTATATTGAAAATATTTTGTAAACTTTAAAAAAATTTGTAAATCACAGCCAGTAAATCTGTAAATTGACTGAAAATCGTCGCCAACTGCTAAGAAATCAGCATCTGTTAATTGTAATATTTTATCAATTAGTTTAAATTTTACATATGAAGTATCTTGATACTCATCGATTATGACATAACGCCATTTTTTAGGCAAATTATGCTTATTTAAAAGAGAAATACTCTTATTAATCATATCATTAAAATCTAAATATTTATTGGTTGACAATTCATTTTCATACATAAGATGAATATTGACTATTAGAAGCAGTAAAGCTTTTTCAGAAGTTAGTCTATTATAATTAAAGTTTTTATTTAATTTTTTAAGAATAGTTAAATAGTAAGAAAAATGATAATTATTACCTTTAAAAAGACTAATAAATGTTTTAATCAATCTTTTTATACTGTTCAAAGAAGTTGTTTCTTTTGTCTTCAAAAGAAAAGATAATGCTTTTTGATAATAGGCATTTTGCGGGACTACTTCTGAAAAAAAGCAATCAATAGTAACATCTAATAAATCATCTGGGGCAATTTCATATTTCTCACGTGAAGTATGAATTATTTTAAGAGCTAACCTATGAAAAGTATAAATATCAATTGTAAAACCATAGTATTTTGTAATGTTTTGCTGTAAATTTTTAGTTGCATCATTTGTAAAAGAAATGCAAAGAATTTCTTCTGGTTTTACATTGCAGCACTTTATTAAGTAAACAACCTTTCCGATAATTGTCAAACTTTTGCCGGATCCGGCTCCAGCAATAACTAATGAAGCTTTCTCTTTAGAAAGAACTACCCTACTTTGGTATTCATCCAAAGGATAACCTTTGATATTGTCAAGTATGGGATTTTTTTGACGTTCATTTTTAAGATAGAGATTATTATGTTTCGTAATAAATTTACCAAAAGTAAAATAATCTTTTAAAAATTGTTTTTCAATTGTTTGTTGGGAAAATTTAAAAAAAGTTTTTACAAAAATCTTATAATATTTTTTCTTTAAAATACCTTGTTCTTTAATGTTTATGTATCTATTATTAATTTCTTGATAGAAATCTTCTGGGAATAAAATTATTAAGCCTCCTCGCTTAACATTTTCCTTATTTCGTCGTATAAATATTTTTTATATTCTTGAATAGGTAGTGGTTTACCGGTTGTTATAGAAGTAAAGACGGTTGATGATGTTAATTCAATTATCATAAAAAGTTTTACTTCTGGATTGGCTATTTTCAAATTATTTTCTTTAATATCTTTTTCAAATAAGTCTAAAATACCAATTGAGGAATCATCCATAATTAATTTTATTTTATCCGTATAAACGCCCCATGATAAATTCTTTGAAATAAATTTTAGGAGGAGTTTATTATCAATAAATTCATTAATGATGTAATCCATTATACAAATTATCTTTTCACTATAATTACTAATGTTTTTATCTTTAAGCGAATTGATTGCATCAGACAAAAGTTGCTTTGATTTTTTGGCAATTAAATAGTCTTGAACATCATATTTATCTTTGAAATATAGGTAAAATGTTCCTTTAGCTACGCCTGCCTGATGGGCAATTTCTTGAACAGATGTTCTTTTAACCCCTTTTTCTGTAAATAATGAAAAAGCAGACTCTAGTAACTTGGTTTCTTTTTCTTCTTTATTTTCTTCAACTTTACCTTTTTTTAAAGAAATTGCCATTTCAATCACCCTTCTTTTTTATTTAAAGCATACTTTTTTTTAAATGTCAAACACCTTTTTATTGCAATAAATTGACTTTTTTGCATATATTTTAGAGTAAATATTGACTTTCGGTCAGTTTTGTAATATAGTGTTTTTTGACCGAAAGTCATTTTTTGAAAGGATGGTTTTATGAAAAAAATTGGCGAGGCAATCGTTAAGAAAAAATGGTTTATTATTATCTTAACAATGATTTTGTTAATACCAGCTCTTATTGGGTATGTAAAAACTGATATTAATTATGATATCTTAGTCTACCTACCTAGTGATATTGAAACAATTAAGGGCGAAAACATTTTAACAGATGACTTCCAAATGGGATCATTTGCAATGGTTGTAGCAGAAGGTTTACCAAGTAAAGAAGTTATAAAATTAGAAGAAAAATTTAAAAATATTGATACGGTTCAAAACGTAATCAGTATTGATGATTTGACCGGCACCACTATTCCAACGCAAATATTACCTAGTAAAGTTAAAGAAACTTTGCAAAATGATAATGGTACTTTGATATTAGTAACATTTGCTAATTCAACAAGTGATGATGCAACATTAAATGCTGTTTCAGAAATGCGAAACATTGTTGATAAAAATGTTAAAATCGGTGGAATGAGTGCAATGGTTTTGGATACAAAAGAGTTATTCAATAGCGAAATGGCATTATATGTTGCCATCGCTGCCTTACTTTGTGTATTAGTGTTAGAAATTGCTCTTGATTCCTACTTAGTACCAATTCTATTAATGGCTAATATTGGAATTGCAATCTTATTTAATATGGGATCTAATATTTTCTTAGGAAATATTTCTTATATTACAAAAGCAATTGCAGCTGTTTTACAATTAGGAGTTACAACTGACTTCTCAATCTTCCTTTATCATAAATATGAAAAAGCAAAAGAAAAGTATAAATCATGCGAAGAAGCAATGAGCAATGCAATTTATGAAACAATGGTATCAGTAGTAGGTAGTTCACTAACAACTATTGCTGGTTTCTTAGCACTATGTACAATGAATTTGACATTAGGAAAAGATATCGGAATCGTTATGGCTAAAGGTGTTTTAATTGGTGTAATTTGTGTTTTGACTTTCTTCCCTGCTCTTCTATTAGTATTTGATAAAGCAATTGATAAAACTAAACATAAACAACTTTTACCAGAATTTAAGAAAGTTAAAGAATTTGTTATGAAGTTCTATAAACCAATTTTTGTTGTCTTCATTATTTTACTTATTCCGGCTTATTTAGCACAAACAAAAACAAGTGTTTATTATAAACTTGATGAATCTATACCAGATGATTATGGTTATTCTATTGCTACTAAAACCTTAAAAGAAGATTTTGGAATGGTTTCGCAAGAAATGGTTTTAGTAAAAGCTGATATGAAAGATTATAAAATAAATCAAATGATTGAAGAAATTAAAGACGTTGAAGGTGTTAACCTAGTATTAAGTCCAGCTGCTTTAAGTAAATATGGTATTAGTCAAACTATTATTCCAAAGGACATAAAGGAAATATTTCAAACTGACAATTATAAAATGATTATTATTGGATCTGATTATGATATTGCAACAAATGAATTAAATGCTCAAATCGAAGATGTAAAAAAGATAGTCAAATCATACGATGAGGAAGCTATCTTAGCTGGTGAAGGTCCACTAATGAAAGACCTAGTAACAACAACTGATGAAGATTTTAAAAATGTTAACTTCTCATCAATCTTTATTATCTTTATTATAATGTTATTTGTTTTACGTTCTATATCATTACCAGTATTACTTGTTATAGCTATTGAGTTTGCAATCTTTATTAATATGGGTATTCCTTATTTTACAGGAACAGAAATTCCTTTTATAGCATCAGTAGTAATTGGAACAATTCAACTTGGAGCAACAATTGATTATGCTATTTTAATGACAACTAAGTACTTAGAAGAAAGAAAGAATGGCCAAGACAAATTCCAAGCTGTAAGAAGTGCTCTAGATAATTCAATTTCATCAATTATCGTTAGTGGCATGTGCTTCTTCGGAGCGACAATTGGTGTTGGTGTAGTATCTAAAATCGATATGATTGGTTCTTTGTGTACATTAATTGCACGTGGGGCTATCATCAGTATGGTAGTAGTAATATTAGTTATACCTAGTATATTATTGTTATTTGACTCATTAATTACAAAATCAACCTTAGGATTTAAAAAGAATTTAAGAAAGGAAAATTAAAATGAAAAAGAAAGTTAAAAATGGACTAGTATGGGGGTTAGTCTTAAGTATCACTTTTGAGGCTGCTCCAGTTTGGGCATTATCTAAAGACGAAACTATTTATGCTAATTTAAATAGTGACGGAAGTGTTAAGAGTACAATAGTATCCGAACATTTAAATGATAATGGCAATAATGAAATAAGTGATAAAACATCTTTAAAAGATGTAACTAATGTAAATGGTGATGAAAAATATTCACAAGATGGTAATAAAATAATTTGGGAAGCTAATGGAAATGATATCTACTATGAAGGAAGTACGGAAAAAGAATTACCAGTTAATATGAAAATAACTTATATGCTTGATGGTAAAAAAATGAACGTTAAGGATATGCTTGGTAAATCAGGTAAAGTTACAATAAAAATGAAATATACTAATAACTTAAAGAAAACAGTTTTGGTTAAGGAAAAAAATGAAACTTTATATGTACCATTTGTTGTTACAGCTACCTCTATCCTTTCAAATGACGAAAACAAAAATATATCTGTAACAAATGGTAAAGTTATTGATAATGGTAGTAATAGTGTAGTTATTGCCTTAGCAAGTCCTGGTTTATATGAAAGTTTAGACATTGATCAATTAAAGGATCTTGATACTATTGAAATAAGTTATGATACTACTGATTTTGAATTAGCTTCTATTTATTCAGTAGCTACAAATAAATTATTAGAAAATGATGACTTAGATGTTTTTGATAATGTAGATAAACTATATGAATCAATTGATACATTAAGTAAATCAAGTACAAAATTAGTAAATGGATCAAATGAATTACTTTCAGGAATTAATCAAAAAATTGGTACAAAAAACACCTTAAGTAAAGCTCAATTAGATGCAATAGGAAAAACTGCAGTTAGTGCAGCAACTATTTCACAAGATGATGTAGCTAAAAAAGTAGCTAATTTACTAAAAGATTATGAAATATCACATAGTGACTTAAATAAAATTATTAAGGAAGCTTTAAGTAATATTAAAATAGATGATAAAACAAAAGAATTATTAGTAAAACAAATTGTTAAATCTATTGAAAGTAATACTTCTAATATTCAAGGAATTATTATTAAAGCTAGTCAAAATGTTAAATTAACAGATGCTCAAAAAGAGGCTATTGCTAAGGCTTTAATTAGCAAAGTTTCAATTTCTGATGAACAAATTGCTTTAATATCACAACAAGCAACTGCACAAGCTTTGGCAGAAGTTAAAGCAAGTACAGAATACAAAAATGCTGTAGCAATTAAAAACACATATGAGCAAAATGGTATTAGTCAAGTAATAAATTTGTGTACTAATAACGAAGTTTCTGAAAGCAACTATGCTTTATGTGTATCTCAAATTAATAATATTGCTAATTACAAAAGCGTTGTTGCATCAATAAAAACAATGGAGGATACAACACAAAAAGTTGCTAGTAGCGTTTCTGCGAATGTTGCAACAGAAATTAACAAACAAATTTCTAAACAAATTGCTGACTCTATTTCTGATGAAATGGTAAGTCAAATTGCAACAAATATTGCTAATAGTGTTTCCAAAGAACTAGGTACTTTAATTAGTAATTATGTTACAGAAGATAATGTTAATAAAATTTTAGATAGTATATTGAATAGTTTAAATGATTATGTAGAAAATGACCTTAATATTACTATTAATCAAGAAGTTTTAAATATTGTTAATCAAAAAGTTACCGAAGTAGCTAGCGAAAAATTAACTCCTGTAGCCAATTCAATTAGTCAAGAAGTCGCTTCTAAGGTAAGTGTTCAAGTTGCTTCTAAGGTAGCAGATCAAGTTAAAGATTCAACCTTAACTACTGTAAGTAATAATCTTACAACACTAGTTGAAGGATTAAAGAAATTCGATAATGAAGGTATTCAAAAAATAACTAACTTTGTTAACGGAGATGTTAAAGATATTGAAGCAAAAGTAGAAGCATTAGTTAACATTAGCAATGAATATCAAACCCTTGATGACAAAGACGAAAATGCTGATGGTTCTTCAAAGATAATTTATATTGTTGAAGAATTAAAACAAGAAAAGAAAAAAGAAACTGAAAAGCAAGTAGTTGTCGAAAATAAATCTTTATGGAGTAAAATAAAAGGACTATTCACAAAATAGTTTCTTTTTTTGGGAAAAAATAAGAACTAATTAGTTAATTTACTTATATTTAGTCGCATGATATAATTAGTAGTATGATAAAAGGAGAATAGAATATGACGGAATATGATACCAAAGAATATTTTGATAAATTAAATAAATATTGGAATGCTGCTAATTATTTGTCTGCTTGCCAACTTTATTTACTTGACAATCCCTTACTAAAGAGGCGTTTAGAAAAAAGTGATGTTAAGAAAAAAATTGTTGGACACTGGGGAACAATTCCAGGTCAGACTTTTGTATATGCACATTTAAATAGAATTATTAATAAATACGATTTAAATATGATATATATATCTGGTCCAGGACATGGTGGGAACGCTATTGTAAGTAATGTTTATTTGGAAGGTACTTATAGTGAGTACTACCCTACTATTTCACAAGATGAAGCTGGCTTAAAGAAGTTATTTAAACAATTTTCATTTCCAGGCGGAATTAGTTCTCATGTTGCTCCTGAAACACCTGGTTCGATTAACGAAGGTGGTGAATTGGGATATAGTTTGGCTCATGGATTTGGAGCTGTTTTAGATAATCCTGATTTAATTGCAACAGTTGTTGTTGGTGATGGTGAAGCAGAAACAGCTACTCTAGCAACATCATGGCATTCAAATAAATTTTTAAATCCAGAAAACGATGGTGCTGTTTTACCAATTTTACATTTAAATGGTTATAAAATAAGTAATCCAACTATTTTTTCACGAATCAGCGAGGAAGAATGTTTAAATTTCTTTAAAGGATGTGGTTGGAAACCGGTCATCGTTGCTGGAGATGACCCAATGACAATGCACGAAAAAATGGCAAAAGCACTTGATGAAGCAATTGAAGAAATAAAAGCAATCCAAAAAAAAGCTCGACTTGAAGGATGGCAAGAGCGTCCTCGTTGGCCAATGATTATCCTACGTACGCCTAAAGGATGGACTGGACCTAAAATCGTTTCTGGTAAACAAATTGAAGGTACTTTTAGAGCTCATCAAGTTCCAATTGATATGACAGGCGAAGATCATTTAGAATTATTAGAAAATTGGCTTAGAAGTTATCACCCAGAAGAACTATTTGATAAAAATGGTCATTTAAATTATGAACTACAAGAATTAGCACCTAAAGGTGATAAACGAATGGGTAAAAATCCTCATGCTAATGGTGGCTTATTATTAAAAGATTTAATTTTACCAGATTTTAAAGATTATGCTTTAAAATTTGATGAACCAGGTTCTATTGAAGCTCAAGATATGATCGAAATTGGTAACTATGTAAGAGATGTTTTTAATTTAAATGAACAAAATAAAAATTTTAGAATTTTTGGTCCTGATGAGACAATGTCAAATCGTTTAGGTCATGTTTTCGAAAGCCAAAATCGTTCATGGATGGCAAATATTTTAGATAATGATGAATTTTTAGCGAAAAATGGACGAGTTATGGATGGAATGCTATCAGAAAATATGTGTGAAGGCTGGTTAGAAGGTTATCTTTTAACAGGTCGCCATGGTTTCTTTGCTAGTTATGAAGCTTTTGTTAGAGTTATTGATTCCATGACAAGTCAACATGCCAAATGGTTAAAAATATGTAAAAATTTGCCTTGGCGTGAAGAAATAGCTTCATTAAATTATATTTTAACTAGTAATGTTTGGCAACAAGATCATAATGGTTATACGCACCAAGATCCCGGTTTCTTAAATCATATTGCTACTAAAAAAGCTGATATCGTTCGTATGTATTTGCCTCCTGATACTAATTGTTTACTTTCTTGTTTAGATCATTGCTTAAGAAGTAAAGATTATATTAATGCAATTGTAACTTCCAAACACGTTAGACCACAATGGTTAACAATGGATCAAGCAATTAAACATTGTAGTCAAGGATTAGGCATTTGGGATTTTGCTAGTAATGATCAAGAAAGTGAACCGGATTTAATTATGGTTTGTTGTGGAGAGACTCCAACGTTAGAAAGTCTGGCAGCCACATCAATTATTAATGAGTATTTACCTAAAGTAAAAATACGTTTTATAAATGTAGTCGATTTATTTAAACTTCAAACCAACGAAAATCATCCACACGGACTAACTAATGATGAATATGATGCTTTATTTACAAAGAAAAAACCAATAATTTTCAATTTCCATGGTTATCCTTCTTTAATCCATGAATTACTATATGAAAGATATAATCACAATATTGTAGTTAAAGGATATATGGAAGAAGGTTCTATCACTACCCCATTTGACATGCGTGTTCAAAATAAAATTGATAGATATCATTTAGTAATTGAAGCTTGTAAATTAATTCCTAATTTAGGAAGCAAAGGCATTTATCTTGATAAGTTAATGAAAGAAAAATTAATAGAACATAAAGAATATATTAGAGAATATGGTGTCGATATGCCTTGTATAATTGACTGGAAATGGCCTAATAAAAAATAGATTTTTATAAAATGAAAGTCGTCTTGGTTTGTGAAGACGACTTTTTTGTAGAATTTAATTAAAAAAACTTGTTTTATTTTGAAAAACAAGTTTTTATTATTGATTAGATTTGGAATTGCTTTTTTTCTTATAAATAATTCTAATACTTATTAATATGATACCTATAGCTAAACAAATAATACCGTATTTATAAAATTGAGTTATTATATTACTTAGTAAGTTTTTAGTCATTTCATCTTGCATGAATTTATCAGTAGTAAAACCAATTAAGCACAAACTTATACCATTTATAATAAAGCTAATAGCTGGATAGATAAAACTTAAAATAACATTTCTATTAAGAATGAAAATTAAAATAATTATACTAATAGCAATTATTAAACTAACATTTTTAATTGGACTATATACGAGAGTTAATATTTTCTTTACATCATCATTATCTTTAAAAATTTCATCTTTGAATGTATCAACATTTTCATCCAAACTGTTTAGTAGTTCCTCAATAATAGAATTATCTATACTTTTATTATTTTCTTTTTGATACTTATTTTCTGCATCTTTAAAAACCTGACGGATATTCTCAGAAGTTGGCTTGTTTTTTTGATTATTCGTTACTGAATAAATAATGATTTTATTAATATAACTTGCCAATTCTCTTTCGAATTTCTCATTATCAACATATTTTATAAATTGTTCTGTTTCTGTATCAATTGCTAATTCAGCTAATACTTTTTCACCAAAAGTGTTATCTTTTTCTTCTACATTTAAAATATGAATTATGTTATCTATACTAAGGAAGTCTTGAGCTATTTGTAAGATAGTTAAAAAAGTAAGGGCAATTACAAGAGCGACAACTAGTATAGAAGATATTATTTTTTTAATCATTTTTTCTACTCCTTTTCTTAAATTAAATTATAATATAAATAAGGTGATATGACCATGGATAAAATTGAAGAATTACAAAAAATGATAGATGAAGCAAATAATATTGTTTTTTTTGGTGGTGCTGGTGTAAGTACAGAATCGGGAATTAAAGATTTTCGAAGTATTGATGGATTATATAATGAAAACTATAAATACCCTCCCGAAGTTATTTTAAGTCATTCTTTTTTTCTGAATAATCCTGAGGAATTTTATAAGTTTTATAAAGATAAATTAAATTGTTTAAATGCTTTACCTAATGTTACTCATAAATATCTTAAACATTTGGAAAATAATGGTAAAAAGATTACAATTGTAACCCAAAACATTGATGGCCTTCACGAGAAAGCTGGATCTAATAATGTTTTACTACTACATGGTTCTATTTATCATAATCATTGTTTAAACTGTGGTAAAAGTTACGATGCTAAATATGTATTTGAAAGTAAAAATATTCCAAAATGTAGTTGCGGAGGAATTATCAAACCAAATGTTGTTTTATATGAAGAACAACTTGATGAGAATACTATTTATAAAGCTATAAAAGCAATTGAAAAGTGTGATTTGCTAATTGTAGCTGGTACTTCATTAGTAGTATTTCCAGCCGCTTCTTTTATTAATTATTATCAAGGAGATAAATTAGTTGTTATTAATAAGGATAAAATAAAAACAAATAAAAATGCAAATTTAGTAATTCAAGATACATTAGGAAATGTTTTTAAAAAATTGAAATAAAAATTTAACTTATATTTGAATTTTTTTAAGTTTTGTTTTTTATAATAAAAAAGTGTCTTAAATAAGACACTTTAAAGTTCTTTTTTAAAAAGAAGTACTTTTTTTATGTTTGTCATCTTCTAGATAATAATTAATATTTTCTATTAAAGTTAATAATTCTGAAACAGAAATAGTAGTTTTGAATTCAACTAGGCCTGCTTCTTTGTTAAATGTTTCAATAACAATTTTATTTTTATTATAAGCATCAAAGTAAATACGACCATTTAGGATACTATTTTCTATTAAAGTTAAAATACGATCATTTTCAAAAGCTATATCTTCAAGACTATGTTGTTGATTATATTGTAGAATACTTTGATAAGAATTACGTTGTTGTTCAAGAGAGTTTTCATATGATTTACGTTTTTTATATTGAGTAATCAAACTTCCAAGTTCAGCTATTTTTTGATCCATTAGAGTTTCATTTTCGATATCTCTTAAAGTATTAATTTCATTCATTTTAGCATTAATACTAGAACTGATACTATCTTTTGCTTTCTCTTGTTCTTTTAAGTTATTAATTTGTTTAATTATTTTTTTTAATTCAGTATAAACTTTTATATTTTGAGAAGATATATATTTATTTATATTAAATTTTGTAATTGAAATTTCGTATGGATCAATATTACTTGCTAATAAAGTTGTTATGTATAAAGAAAACAAACCAATAAAACAAGCATTTAAATCAACTTCATTCTGTAATTGACTGATGTCTATTTTATTTAAAGCCAACAAAAAATTACGAAGTTGATCCATATTATAAGTATTACCGCTTTCCATTTCTAAAAGCCAATCACTGATTAAACTTTTTTGACTTTCTAAATCCATATTATAAAATGATTCACTATTAATTGCTGCCTTTTGAAGAAGATAAGTATAGTTAGGAATAGTATATTTTTCTACTTTGGCATTCCATTTTTTAGCCAGTCTTTTTTGAAGAGTATTTTGAATATCTTCAGCTTTGACTTTTTTAGTATTAGCAAATTTTTTATGTACTTTAGATAGTTCTTCTTCATATGTGCTATCAAATTCAAAAGATGGATCGTTAGCTGATACTAGGAAAGTTTTAGTATGATACAAATAATTTAAAAGAGATTTTTCATCATAAATATTATTTTCATAATTTTTATTAAATAAATATATTTGTTTTTTTTGACTATTTTTGATATTTTCAGCTAATCTTCTTAACCATTCAGGAGACATTATTATATCTAAATTTGGATTGGATATTATAATATTATTAAATTCATCAAAAGAAAATTCATTATTTTTAAAAGAATTTATTATTTGAG
>UWSL01000027.1 GCA_900552975.1 uncultured Mycoplasmatota bacterium
AGTTAAAATGGCTAATGCTATAGGAATAGATTATTATTATAGTGAAGATACTGATACTATTTGGAAAAATGAAGATAGTTATTTAAGACATTTAGATTATGTTAAAGATAAAAAGTTAAGTAAATAAATTTATAAAGGCACAAAAAAAAGATTTTTTCCAAAATCTTTTTTTTATTATCTGTTGTAGAATTCAACGATAAGTGTTTCATTAACTTCTTGATTAAGTTCACTTCTATCAGGTAATCTTACTAATTTACCAGACATTGAATTTTTATCAAATTCAACATATGCTGGACGACTTAAGCAAGTTTCAACAGCTTCTTTAATTGCTGGATGTTCTAAAGAATTTTCTTTAACAGCAACAACGTCTCCTACTTTAACTTGGTATGAAGGAATGTCTACCTTAACACCATTAACAGTAATATGACCATGATTAACTACTTGTCTAGCAGCTCTTCTAGTTTTAGCTAAACCTAAACGATAAACAACATTGTCTAATCTAGATTCTAGTAAATTTAGAAGGTTGTGACCTGCAGTACCTTTCATTTTTGATGCTTTTTCGAATAATTTATGGAATTGTTTTTCATTTAATCCATACATTAATCTGATTTTTTGTTTTTCAGCTAATTGAATACCATATTCGCTTGATTTACGTCTCTTGTCGTTTCCGTGAGCTCCAGGAGCATATGGACGATTTGCTAATTCTTTACCATTTTCAAGAATTGAGAAACCTAAACGACGAGATTTTTTGTAAACAGGACCTGTGTATCTTGCCATAATTTTCTCTCCTTCCATTTTTTGATATATAGGATTGTTATAAATAAATTATAGGGAGTTTATTTTGATATGTTCTCTAAGGCAGCCTTAGATACTAATAAACTTACGGAATAAACACTTTATACTTATTTACAACGCTGCCAAATACATCTGCAATTAATAATTATACATAAATTTATGGAAAAGTCAATAAATATAAGGGGATTTTCGGATATAGAAAAGATAATAAAAACTTAAAAAAAATAATTAGTTTACAAAATGATTAACAGATTTAATATCACATTTTGTCTATTATAGCTATATTTTGTAAAAGAGATGTGATATGATATTAGTATATAAAATTAGAATAGGAGGTATAATCATGAGTATGAGTCAGACTGCCTATATACTTGCGGGAATAACTTATTATATTGTTAGTATTATAATAGTTGTAGTTGTTCTAAATATTATTAATCGTCGCGAAAATAAAAAGTATAGGGATGAAATTACAACTTTGGAACGTGATAAAAACTTGATTATATCTTCATCTATTTTGAGTGAATTAAATAAAGTAGAAGCCTTAGTTAACAACGATAAAATGCAAGAAGTGTATGATGACTGGCAGAAAAGATTTAAAGAAATAAAGGATGTTGAAGTTCCAAAGCTAACTGATGCTTTAATTGATATAGAAGAATGTTTTAATGAATGTGATTACAAGGCTTTAAATGATAAAATAGCTAAAGCAGAATTAGAAATATTTTATGTTAAAACAAAAGCTAATTTTTTACTTGATGAAATTAAGGAAATTACTTTGTCTGAGGAAAGAAACAGAGATACTATTATTAAATTAAAAACTCGTTATCGTGAAATTGTAACGAAGTATAATAATAACAAAAATGATTATAAAGAAGTTTGTGCGCCACTTGAATTACAATTTGAAAATGTAGACAAGTTATTTGCGGCTTTTGAAGTAGCAATGGAAGCAAATAGTTATGAAGAAGTAGGTAAAATTGTTAAAGGAATTGATGATTTAATAGGTAACCTTGGCGTTATTATTGATGAAGCACCAACAATTATTTTAATGGGTAAAAATTTAATTCCTAATAAAATGCGTGATATTGAAAAAATTAATGAACGTATGAAAGCTGAAGGTTATAACTTAGATTATTTAAATATAACTTATAATATTGAAGAAGCTGAGAAAAAAATTCAAGATATTTTTGCTCGTTTAAATGTTTTGAATGTCGAAGATTCCATTTTTGAATTAAAAACGATGTTAGATTATTTTGATGGAATATATAATGATTTTGATCAAGAAAAACAAGCTCGAACTATTTTTGAAGAATATGTAAGAAAAGTCTTAGTAAAAGCTAATAAGTTAGAAAAAATTAATAATGGTTTGTATAAAAAATTAGATCAAATTAAGTATAGTTATGATTTAACGGATGATGATGTTAAAGTTATTGAGATTATTAAGCAAGAATTAATAGCTATTAAAAAAGATTATAATCAGATAATAGATGCTCATCGTACTAAGTCTTTTGCCTTTACAAGACTAGGTAAGGAGATGGAGCAACTAAATAATCGTCTTTTAAATACGGAAGAAAAATTAGAGACTGCTTTGCGAAATTTAGGTAGTTTAGAAGAAGATGAATCAAGAGCACGTGAACAATTAGATGAAATAAAAGATATTTTGAAAAAGAGTAAAGAAAAAATAATTAGTTATAATTTACCTTTAATTCCAAATATGTATTATGTTCAATTATCGGAAGCTAATGTAGCTATTAAAGAAATGGTTAAAGAACTTGAAATGACACCGATTTCTATTAAGACATTAAATATTAGAGTTGATACAGCTCGTGATTTGGCGCTTAAATTGTATAATACTTCTAATGAAGTAGTTAAAACAGCAGCTATGGCAGAAATGGCAATTGTTTATGGTAATAGATATCGTCCAGTAAATAAGAATTTAGATATAAGTCTAAGTAATGCAGAAAAGTTATTTTATCAAGGCGAATATAAGAAATCTTTAGAATGTGCTATAAGAGCTATCAATGTTATTGAACCTGGCATTCATAATAAGCTAATGGAAGCAGCAAAAAATTAAGTCAACTTTAGTTGGCTTTTTTTATGGTATAATGAGTTTGGTGAGTTTATGATGACTGTAGATTTAACAAAAATGTGTGAAATATCTAATGTAGTAAGAGTCTTTTATATTGTAAAAATATTATTTAAGATAGTTTGTATTTTAGTACCAATTATTTTAATTATTGTTACAGGAATAGATTTATTTAAGAATGTTATTAGTGGAGATAAATTAAATAATAAATTAGTTCTTTTTGTAAAACGTTTGTTGGCGGGATTTATAATTTTTTTGTTACCTGGTTTTATTGAATATATTTTTACTTTAGTAAATTTTGATAGTACGATGATAAATGATTGTTATGTGAATGCTTCTTTAGAAAGGATAAAGGAGCTGGAAGCTAAAGAAAAAAAAGAATTAGAAGAAAATCAAAAGAAAAAAGAAGAAGATAGTAAAAAATCATCTCTTGATATGGCTAATAAAAGGCAACAAGAAAATAAAGAAAAAGAAGAAGCAAGGAAAGATAATAAGACAAATGAAACAGAAAGTAGTGCGAGTAATAATACGGGAAAAGTTGTCGCAGTTGATATGAAGTATAATGTAAAAGATCCGGAAGGTAGATGTGGAAAAGCATCAAGTGATAAATGTGTTGAAGTAGCTACAGTTACATATCAGGATGGAAGTAAAAAAACTTTTTATATGGGGCGTCAAAATAATTATAAATTATTAGCAGGTTCTTGTCGTGCACATGCTTTTACATGTGGAATGAATGCAGTCAATGATACAAAGTATTCAACATTAGACTTACAAAATTATATGAAAACAATTGATGGTAATGGAGTTTTTAAAGGTAAAAAAAAATATAATGCAGCAATAAGTCATTTTAATGTTCCAGCGAAAGCTTATTTTAATGAGACAAGTATTAGCCAATCAGTTAGTATTGCAAAAAAGGCTTTGGATAATGGACAGCCGGTTATTATTTTTGTTTCGGGAAATAAATGTTCTGATTTGGCTCAATCACATCATGCTTTATTATTATTAGGATATGATTCATCAGGAAATGTTATTTTTATGGATAGTTGTGGAAGATATCGTACAGCTAAAAAACGTACTCTTAATCAATTAGGGGCATGTATGAGTGGAGATGCTATTGCTAAAAATTGGATGCGTATGGTTGTTTTTGAATAGGTGATAAAATGAAAAAAAATAAAGATATTATAATAGCGATTATATTAGTAATTATATTACTTATCATTTTATCTTTAAATTATTTTAAAAAAGATAATAATGTTTTAGTAGAAAATGAAAATAATGTAATAAATAGTAAAGAAAGTTTAAGTAAAGTTAGTAATAAATTAAGTTTTAGGTATTATAGTTATTCTTTAGATGAAGAACGTATTAAAGATGAATCTATTTATTTAATTAATTTAATAAGTACTATGGTAAATGCTGATGCTCCTGTTTTATACATAAAAGATTTGGATATGAAAGAAGTAGAGTATTATGTAAATTTATTAACTATTGGTGATGGTGTTAAGAGTTGTTATGATAAAGATTATTTTGAGGAATTAGTTTATTATTATTTTGGTATAGAAGATAATTTAGAAGAAGATATTTGCTTTGATGAAGTCTTTTTAAATTATGAATTATCTGGAGAAATAATTAGTTTTGATAAAGTTGACAATTCATATGTTGTAAAAATTTTGTATGATGAGAGTAATTATTACTTTACATATGATAATAATTATCATTTAATTAGTGTAGTTTATAAAGAAGAGTAATCTTTTCTTTATATGGTAGCAATTTTTAACAAGATGATTTATAATGATAATAGGTGATTAGTTATGATATATTTAGATTATTCGGCAACAACACCAGTTACCTATGATGTTTTAGAAAGTTATAATAAAGCGACTCGTGATTATATGGGGAATGCTAATTCTTTGCATGCCTTAGGAGTTAAATCAAAAGTCCTTTTAAATAGTGCAACTAAACAAATCTGTGAGATTTTAAATATAAATTTAGATGAGTTAACTTATACAAGTGGAGCAACAGAATCTAATAATATGGCCTTAAAGGGGGTTGCTCTAGCTTATAAAAACAGTGGGAAACATATTGTTGTATCAAAATTGGAGCATCCTTCAATTTATAAAATCTGTGATTTTTTGGAAAGTCAAGGATTTGAAATAAGTTATGTTAATAATGATCGTGATGGCTTGATTGATTTTGATGATTTAAAAAGTAAAATAAGAGAAGATACTATTTTAGTAAGTATTTGTGCTGTTAATAGTGAAGTTGGAGTAAGGCAACCATTAAAAACTTTAAGACAAATAATAAAGATAGAAAATCCTAATACATTATTTCATTCAGATATGACACAAGCTTTTGGCAAAATAGCTATTAATATGCATGATGTAGATATGGCTTCAATGTCAGGACATAAAATTTTTGGTCCAAAGGGAATAGGACTTTTTTATAAAAATAGTAAAGTTAAAATTGTGCCATTAATACATGGTTCTGGAAAATTTAATGAGTTAAAGATGGGAACACCACCTTTACCTTTAATTGTTTCTTTTTCAAAAGCAATAAGAATTGCTTTAGATGATTTGGAACGTAAAGAAAGTTTAGTAAAAAGACTAAATGAAAAGATATGTGATGATTTAAAAAAATATCCAGATATAAAAATAAATAAAACTAAGTATTCTATTCCTCATATATTAAATATTAGTTTGATGAATATTAAGCCAGAAACTTTTGTTCATGCTTTAGAAGATGATGAAGTTTATGTTGGGACTAATACGGCTTGTTCTTCCGGTGATTTTAGCAATGCTGTAATGGCTATCTATAATGATATAGATAGAGCACGTACGACAATTAGAATAAGTATTTCACATGTGACAACAAATGAAGAAATAAATAAATTTTTAAATATCTTTCAAATGGATTATAAGAAATTAAAAGAATTGATGGGCGATATAAAATAATGATTAAAAAAAACTTTAATTTGAGATTAAAGTTTTTTTAGTGTAGGTTGTTTTTCTATTAAAGGATCAATTAAGTTTTCAATAAAATAGTCTTCTGGTTGCGGAGCCATTTTATTAATAATTATATCATTTAAATATTCTTTGACAGATTGATCTATTTCATATTTATCTAGTAAGGCTTTATACTGAGGGATTACTTCTTTTAAGCCAAGAGTTAAATAATAAAAGTTAGGAGGACATAGATTAAGTAGAAGCATATTTAAAACTAACATTTTATCATTTAATATTAAATTTTCTTTGGAAAGATTAGAAGAAATTTTTTGAAAGTCTTTAAGTTCAAAAATTGTTCGTTGAAGCATTAACCATGTTTTTTTACCTTGGTAGAGGCTTATATCAAAATCAATAAAAATGGGTTGGTTATTTTCATCAATTAAGTAATTACGGAAATCTATGTCATAAGGAATAAATTCTTTTTGATGAGCTTCTTTTAAATTAGTAAGTAAAGTTTTATAAAGTAATAATATTTCTTTTTGGGAACAATTATTTATATAGCTTAGGAAACTTTGAGTGTTTTTTAGATATTTTGAAACAATATAAAGGTAAGAATAATTTTCATCTATAAAAAGTTTTTGGGGATTATTATAATTAGGTATTTTTAATGTTTGAAGTTGTTGTAATACTTGGCTATCGTATTCGTTAGCAAAAACTTTTTTGATAAAGAATCTCT
The DNA here is from genome assembly GCA_900552975.1 of uncultured Mycoplasmatota bacterium. Classification (GTDB taxonomy): domain Bacteria; phylum Bacillota_I; class Bacilli_A; order RF39; family UBA660; genus Coprovivens. The sequence goes on from UWSL01000027.1 coordinate 6,551, forward strand.
CATCAAAAATAATATGTTCGGGATTATCATTTAAAAATCTAACATAATCGCTTGGTAAGTCTGGCATAACTGGTAATTTCATATTCTTAATCCCCCTTGGTGATTAAGATATTAGCAGATTATAATGAAAAAAGCTAGTTAAAATAATAAATATAAGTTTATTTTGTATTTATTTAAGTTTATGTTATACTTATTTTTGATTTGAGGTTGATTTTATGGAAAAACTTATAATGATTAAGTATGGTGAATTGTCAACAAAAAAAGCTAATATTGGATTGTTTTTAAAACAATTAAAAGACAATGTAAAGTTTGCTTTAGCTGCTTATGATGTTGATGTTAAATTTGATAAGGGAAGAATGTTTATAATACTTTCAAAAGATAATTTTATGGAAGTTAGTGAAGCTTTAAAACATGTTTTTGGAATCCATGAATTTGATGTGGCTTATAAATTAACAAGTAAAAAAGAAGATGATATAGGGGCTTCTGTATTAAAATTAATTAAAGAAAAGGAATTTAAGACTTTTAAAGTAGTGACTAAAAGAAGTGATAAAAAATTTCCTTATACTAGTATGGAATTTAGTCGTAAAATAGGTGCTGTAATTTTAAAAAATTGTGATAACGTAAGTGTTGATGTACATAGTCCAGATTTGTTTGTTAATATAGAAATTAGATTAGATGGAGTTTATATTTATTTTAATAGTGAAATTGGAATTGGTGGATATCCGGTTGGAGTAGCAGGTAAAGGTTTATTAATGCTTTCTGGAGGAATTGATTCGCCAGTTGCAGGTTATATGGCAATTAAACGTGGAGTGAGGTTAGAATGTATTTATTTTGAAAGTCCTCCTCATACAAGTATGGAAGCTAAAAATAAAGTTATCGAATTAGCTCGTAAATTAGCATTATATAATAATGATATAAAATTACATGTTATTAACTTTACAGAAATTCAAGAAAGTATTTATAAAAACTGTCCTCATGAATATTTAATAACAATTATGCGTCGTATGATGTATCGCATTAGTGAAAGAATTGCTCGTCGCAGTAATTGTAAAATACTAGTTAATGGAGAAAGTATAGGACAAGTAGCAAGTCAAACACTTATGAGCATGAATGTTATTAATGAAACTGTAAAAATCCCAGTAATCAGACCACTAGCTTGTTTTGATAAATTAGAAATTATTGATGTGGCTAAAAAAATAGATACTTATGAAACAAGTATTTTACCATATGAAGATTGTTGTACAATATTTGTACCTGAACATCCAGTTATAAATCCTGAATTTAGTAAAGCTCGTGAATATGAAAATTTAATACCATTTGAAGAAATGATTAATGAAGTAGTTCTTAATCATGAAGTAATTAAAATAAGTGTTAATGATAAAGAAGAGGAATTTGCTGACTTATTGTAAAAAGGGGGATATTATGGATTATGGTTTAATAAATGAGGTAATAGGAGATATAATAAAGATAGTTAATGCTTATAATAAAGATAAAAATTATGATTACTCAGTTACTTCTAAGTTAGTTATTGTTTTGCTTGGATATTATTTAACTTTTGGACCAGAAATTTTTGAAAAGATAAATAAATTTATTTTTTCTTTAAATATCTATGAATGTGAAAGTTATGTTGATTATAGAGAAGCGTTTAAAAAAATATTACCAGAGGAAAAGTGGTTAGGTTATTATCTTGCTCCGCTACCTCAAATGAGATGGGATTTCAGATATAATAAGGATAATAAATTTATAGGTGCAATACCTAATATCCTTTATGTAAGAAAAAATTATGCAGGTGATGTTTTAGATTTGGCTCATGAAATATCCCATGGCTTAGAAGGATTAGAAGGTAGAGTTATAAGTGAAGATGATAAACAAGTTACACTACGTTTGGGTTTTTCAACGATTAAAGTTGATAAAAATACTAATTTTATGACTTTTGCTGATCTTGGTTTTAATGAATTTGCAACGATAAACGTAGAAAATAGAGTTTTACAGTCTCTTAAAAATTTAGAAGCAGAAAAAATTGATTATGATTTTGTAAAGAAATTTTTAAATGAATTATCTACTGATAAAAAAATTGTGGCATCAGGTTATCCATTAATGACAGGAGTTTATAGAAACTTAATGGATAATGATCATTTTTTTGATTTACTAAAAAAATATCATTATGCTAATGATTATGAAATGTTTAAAGTAGAGTATGAAGGTATTAATGAAGGCTTGTCTGCTGAATCTTTAAGAAGTAATACTAATATATTAATTAAAGCTAAAGCTGAAGATACTTTTGATATCTTACCAAAAGTTACTGAGCAAATTAATTTATTTAATGAAGGAACTAATTTTAAAGCTGATACTAAATCACTGATATTGTTAGTATAGAAAAATAGCTTTTTGGTCATAATAGTAATGGGTGATATAATGCATACAAGAAGATCAATTGATTACTATTATAAAAGTTGTGATATTGAAAAATTAAGTTCACTCGATAAAAAAAGATATGAATTAATGAATGAATATGGATATAATTTGTCGGGAAGTAATAAAAGAACTATTGATGAAGAAATGCAAATAAAGAGGCATAAGAACTCGGAAAGTAAATAAAAAAGATAGCTATTCTATCTTTTTTTTGGTATTATCTTAAGTAAGAGGTGAATTTATGAAAATATTGTGTGTGAATGCAGGTAGTTCAACACTAAAATTTCGTTTATATGAAATGCCAGAAGAAAAAATGTTGATGAAAGGTAATGTTGAACGAATAGGCTTACCAGATGGTATGTATAGTATTAGAATTGGTAATGAAAAAATAGAAAAAGACGCTAATATTCCAGATCATGCTGAAGCAATAAATATTTTATTAAAAGAATTAGTTGATAATAAACTTATTAATTCTTTAGATGAGATTAAAGCCGTTGGACATCGTGTTGTTCATGGTGGTAATAAATATTCAAAAAGTGTTGTTTTAGATAAGAGAGTAATGAGAGAAATTACGGAGATATCTTCTTTAGCACCATTACATAATCCAGCTAATTTAACTGGTGCAGCTGCTTTTATGGAAGCTATTCCAGGTTCAGTAAATGTTGCTTGTTTTGATACAGCTTTCCATCAAACGATGAAAGATTCGACTTATTTATATCCAGTACCTTATGAGTGGTATGTAAAATATGATGTAAGAAAATATGGTTTTCATGGTTTGAGTCATAAATTTATTACGGAGACAATGAAAGAAAGATTAAATAATAAAAAACCAAATTTAATAATTTGTCATATTGGTAATGGAGCAAGTGTTAGTGCTATTAAAGATGGTATTTGCATTGATACATCAATGGGCTTTACTCCAAATGCTGGTTTAATGATGGGGAATAGATGTGGTGATATTGATTATTCAATGATTGAATATGTAAGTAAAAAAACAGGTTATTCAACAGAAAAAATTGGTGATATGTTAAACCGTGAAAGTGGTTTACAAGGAATAGCTGGAATGAGTGATTTAAGAGATTTAGATCGTGCTTATGAAGCAAAGGAAGAAAAAGTATTATTAGCTTTTGATATGTATACTAATCGTATTGTTGATTATATAGCTAAGTACTATGTAAAACTTGATGGTAAAGTTGATGGAATTGTCTTTACAGCTGGTGGCGGTGAAAATGATCCAATTATTCGTCGTGAAACTTTGAATAAATTAAAAGCATTGGGTATTAAACTTGATGAAAAGATTAATGAAGAAATGATGACACGTAAGGGTAAAGAAGGTAAAATCACTACTAAAGACTCTAAAATAGATTGTTATGTAATAGCAACTGATGAAGAATTAATGATAGCTCGTGATACTTACGATTTAGCAAAAGACTAGTTTAGTCTTTTTTCTTGTATGAATTTAAGAAAAATAGTATAATTGTTGGAGAAAGAAGGTTATTATGTGAAGATAATGTCTATAAATTGTGGCAGTAGTTCACTAAAATTTAGTTTATTTGAAATGGATAATAAAGAATTAATTGCTTCAGGTTACTTTGAAAAAGTAACATTAGATGGTAGTTTCTTTAATATAAAATATAATGGAGAAAAAATTTATGAAGAAGTTCCAATGCCTAATCATACAATAGCTGTTGAAATTTTACTTGATCGTTTAGTAAAATTAGGAATAGTTAAATCTTTAGATGAAATAGGTGCTATTGGTCATCGATTAGTACATGGTGGTGATAAATATAATAAATCAGTTATTATAAATGATGAAGTTATTGAAGATTTACACACATATTCAGAATTAGCACCATTACATAATCCAGCTAATATTTTAGGAATTGAAGCTGTTGCGGCTGCTTTACCAAATGTTCCTATGGTAGGAGTTTTTGATACTGCTTTCCATCAAACAATGGAACCTACAGAATATATGTATCCAGTTCCTTATGAATGGTATACAGATTATAAAGTAAGAAAGTATGGTTTCCATGGAACCAGTCATTGCTATATAAGCAAACAAATTCCTAAGTTGTTAGGAACTGATAAGTTTAAAGCTATTATTTGTCATTTAGGTAGTGGAGGAAGTTTATCTGCTGTTGTTGATGGAAAATGTGTTGATACATCAATGGGCTTTACTCCACTTCCAGGTATTATGATGGGAACTCGTAGTGGAGATATAGATCCTTCAATAGTATCTTATGTTGCTTTAAAAGAAGGTAAGGATGCTGCTGATGTTGTTAATGACTTAAATAAAAAATCTGGTTTCTTAGGTTTAAGTGGGGTATCTAATGATTTTCGTGATGTATATCAAGGTTTATTAGATGGTAATGAAAGATGTAAATTAGCTATTGATAAATATGTAAAAACTGTGGTTAATTATATTGCTATGTACTATGTTGAACTTGGTGGTATTGATATATTGTGTTTTACAGCAGGCCTAGGTGAAAATGCTATACCAGTTAGAGAAATGATATGTGATAAGTTAGCTTGCTTAGGGATCAAAATTGATAAAGAAAAAAATAATACTCGTGGCGAAGTGGCTGAACTTTCAACAGATGATTCAACAGCTAAAGTATTTGTTGTTCCAACAAATGAAGAATTGATGATAGCTGAAGATACATATGAATTAGTGAATAAATAGTAAGGATGAGGTTAGTGTGATGAATTCAACTTTAAAAAAGATTTACAGGAAAATAAAACAGTATGATGTTATTGTTATTGCTCGTCATACTAGTCCTGATCCAGATGCGATAGCTAGTCAGATAGCTCTTAGGGATTCAATAAAATTAACATTCCCAAAAAAAGAAGTTTATGCGGTAGGAACTAGTGTTGCGAAATTTAAATATTATGGTGTTTTAGATCGTATTGATGAAACAACATTTACCAAAAATAGTCTTTTAATTGCATGTGATGTACCAAATACCTCACGAATTGATGGGGTTGATAAAGACGCATTTACAGAAATTTTAAAAATTGACCATCATCCATCTGATGAAAAATTTGGGGAATGTGATTGGGTTGATGAAACATCATCTAGTACTTGTCAAATGATAATAGAATTATTACTTAGTACACCATTAAAATATGATCGTAAGATTGCTGAAAATTTATATTTGGGTGTAGTATCTGATAGTGATCGTTTCTTAATATCTTATACAACAGCAAAAACATTTTATTTAGTGGCTGAATTAATTAAGAAAACGCAAATAGATTTTACGCATTTATATAGTTATTTGTATGAAAGACCAATTGAAGAGATAAAATTTCATGGTTATTTGTCAGAAAATTTAACAATAACTCCTCATGGTTTAGCTTATATAAATATTGATTCAGAGACACTTAAAAGGTATAATGTTGATCCAGCTACACCATCTAATATGATTAATGATTTTAGTAATATTAAAGACGTCTATGTTTGGATTTTTGTTACTTTTGATGAAAAAAATGATATTTATAAAGTTAATATTAGAAGTAAAGGACCAATTATTAATGAAGCTGCTAGTAATTATGGTGGTGGAGGTCATAAGATGGCATCGGGAGTTCGCACGAAAAATAAAGAAGATATTGCTAAATTAATAGATGATTTGGATAAAATATGTGAAGAATATCAAGAAAGTTTAAAAGCTAAGATTTAGCTTTTTTCTTTTTTTATAAACATGAACATTTGTTCTTGTTTATGGCTAGGAAGTTTGATATAATTTGAATGGTGATAAATTTGAAAATAATCAAGTATACTAAAATGCATACAAATAAATATAAAGTAACTTTATCTAATAATGAAAACTATTTATTATATGATGATGTAATTGTTAAATATGAATTGTTAAGGAAAAAAGATTTTGATGAAAAATTCCTAAATGAATTAGTGACGTATAATAATCAGTTAGATGCTTATTATGTCGCTATAAAATATATTGAAAAAAAGTTAAGAACAAAGATGGAGATACAAAAGTACTTGTTAAAGACTTATGATAAAAGTATTGTAGATAAAACAATTGAAAAATTAACTAATGATGGCTATTTAAATGACAAAAAATATGCTGAACTTTATACAAATGAGCAAATTAATTTGACTCTTAATGGCCCAGGAAAAATAAAAATGAACTTAATAAAATTAGGAATTGATAAAGAAACTATTAATTTTTATTTAGATAAAGTAGATAAACAATTGTTAATGGAACGAATTAATAAATATATTATGAAAAAAAAACGTTTGAATCATAAATTTAGTAAAAATAAATTAAAAGAAAAGTTAGTTTATGAATTAAATAATTTAGGATATGAAATTAAAGATATTTATGAAAGTTTAAATGATATTTCTATAGAAGAACCGGTTAATTTAATAAACAAAGAATATGAAAAATGTTATGCTAAATTAAGTCAGAAATATAGTGGATATGATTTGGATTCGCTTATTATTACTAAATTATTGACTAAAGGATTCAGTTATGAAGAGATAAAAACAATTATAGCTGAAAATAAAGATAAATAAAGTTAATTTAATGATAGTATTTCTTTTTTTAGTAATTAATGTTATACTTTTCATAGAGTAGATTAGTATGAAGAGTAGGAAATTTAAGCTAAAAAAAATTAAATATATTTCTTGTAAATTATCTATCTTGATAATTTTTTTAGCGTCGCTTTTTATCGGAATAGGTTATTCTGCTTTATTTACTAATTTAGCAGTAGGTGGGCAAGTTAAATTAGGAGCATTTGATGGACCGATGCTTAGAAAAGTTGCTGTTAATGATACAACTGCTTTTTGGGAATCTACTTACCGAACTAAGATAAAAAGAATTATATTAGGAACTAAGATAGCTAAACCAGCTAATTCGATTAAGGAATGGGATGTTGGTAGCTATGATGGCGTTGTTGATGTTATGGCGTATTTAACTACGAATAGTACCAATAGTTCATATTATGATTTATATATTCAAGGTGATGGACATTTATATGCTAATTATGATAGTTCGTATTTATTTAGTAATTTTACTAATTTAGATGAAATATTAAATCTTGAACTTTTAGATACAAGTAAGACAACTAGTATGAATTATATGTTTTATCAAACAGGATATTATAGTAATAAATTTACTTTAGATGTATCTTCATTTAATACAAGTAATGTTACTTCGATGTACTATATGTTTGCACGAACTGGATACAATGATGTTAACTTTACATTAAATGTTAAAGGAATAGATACTAGTAAAGTAACTAACATGGGTTATATGTTTTATAATGCTGGCTTAAATAGTACCAAGTATGATTTAGATGTCAGTGGTTTTGATACTAGTAATGTTACAAATATGGAAGAATTATTTACAGGAGCTGGTTATTCGAGTCGAATATTTACTTTAGATGTATCAAATTTTAATACAAGTAAAGTAACTTCAATGAGAGCAATGTTTTATCAAACAGGATACGTTAATCCTAATTTTACCTTAGATGTAACTAATTTTAATACAAGTAAAGTAACTAACATGCGTAGTATGTTTAGTCAAACGGGTTTAAATAATGAAAATTTTACTTTGGATGTAAGTAATTTTGATACTCGAAATGTAACTACTATGTTTTGTATGTTTTTTAGAACTGGTGAGAATAGTAAAGTTATTCAATTAAATGTTAAGGGGTTTAATACGAGTAATGTAACAAGTATGCATTCAATGTTTTATTCAGTTGGAAAAGATAATCCTAATTTTACGCTTGATGTCAGTAGTTTTGATACCCGAAAAGTAACGGATATGTCAACAATGTTTTATCAGTCTGGTTATAGTAATCCAAATTTTACATTAAATATAACTAACTTTGATACTTCAAATGTAACAACAATGGAACGAATGTTTTTTCAAACAGGGTATAACTCAACAAAATTTGAATTAGATGTATCTAAATTTAATACCAGTAAGGTAACTGA
>UWSL01000028.1 GCA_900552975.1 uncultured Mycoplasmatota bacterium
AATGGTTCCTCTTAATTTTGATATAGAAAAAGCTAAAGGAGTAATTTATCGTATTATAAATAATAATGATGTCATTAAAGGTATTCCTGATAAAATGAAAAGACAACTTAATAACGTTTCAACAGACTATCGAATTTATTATAATCATTACACACCTATAATATATACTAAAGTTGTTGGAGATTATGTAGAATATACGGTAAGATATTTAGTTCATCCAATGAAAGCTAGGTATGTTAATTCTTCTTTATGGAAACATTTATTATTGGCATATCAAAAGGGAGAAATTGAATTATATAATAAGGACTATGTAACAGAAAGAATAATACAAGATGGAAGCATTGATGATAATAATGAGTGATAAGTAACTTATAAAGCATCTAATATATTCAGATGTTTTTTTATTTGTTATAATTTTTAATAGGTGATGATATAATGTGTTTAGAAAGGTACATTTTGAGTATAAAAAAAGGACTGCTAAACAGTCGCAAACATTTAGGGTAAAACCTTTATTTGTTATTTTAGAGGAACTATATTTTCTTTTTTTATAATAGTATACTTTTTTATGATTATAATTTGACTTTTTTTATTTTGTCATTATACTACATATTTGTAAAAAGAGGGGGATTATAATGCAACAATCAGTATTAGAAGATGCATTACAAAGCAAAATTAAATATTATGGATATAAAGGAATAAATTTAGATAATATTAAAATTGAACAATTAAAAAATTTAAGATTATTTTTAATGCGCAATTTACCTAGTAAAAAATATGATAATGTGCAAGGCCAAGTAGATGATTTAAACACTTTAAATCTAGATGAAGTAAAAAAATTAGCAGCTGAATTTTTAAATAAATATTTTACAATAAATGATGTTTATTCAATTACCGAAAAGGAGATTCAAGAAAAGAGCCGTGTTATTTCTTGTGCAACAAATGCTAAGGAAGCTTATGATAATGTAAATTCTTTATTAATTAAGAAAAATCCGATTGATTTGGATATTCATTTAGTTGGTGGGCATGCTTTGAGTGGGCAAATTGTGAAACCACTATTAATGATTCCTGGTTATTTAAATGAATCTAATAGAAAAGTTTATTTTTCACATATAGATATTGGTTCGCAATTAAATTTATTGTCTGTAGGAACATTAGTACATGAAATTGCTCATGCTGAGCAAGAACAAAATATTGGCTATAGTGCAGATTACTTACATAGAGAAATTATTAGTATTTTTTTAGAAAAAGTAGTTGCTTACGAGTTAGATGAAAGTGGTAGAATTTTGGAAATTAGTGAAAGAGTTAGAAATACCGATTTATATTCTCGTTTTATTGAAATGCAAACTAAAGCTTCGCATTTAGAAAATAATCGTAAAGTTGATAATTTATTATATATAAAATCTATTTTATTTGCTGAGAAATTATTTGATATGTATGTTAAAGAAAGAAAGCAAAAATATAGAGATAGATATTTTGCTGATATACAAAAAGTTTTTGATGGTAAAGAAACTGTGGAAGATTTTATTAGTCAAAGAGGTATTACATTAAATAACAGTCAAGATATTTCTTTATTACAAAGACATTTTTAGTTAATAGAAATATTAACTTTTTTTATGTTATAACGATTTAATATTTAATAATTTTATAGTACAATGTTTAGAAAGTTAAGAGGTGAAATATGAAAATATTATTATTTACACATAGTCAAGATATAGATGGTTTGGGCTGTTGTTTTTTGGCTAAGCAAGCATTTAATAATGTAGAATTTGAATTATGTAAAACTTTTGAAATTACAGAGAAAGTAAAATTGTATGTTGAAAATAAAAAAATTTATGAATTTGATAAAGTTTTTGTTACTGATTTATGTATTAAGGAACCTTTATTATCATTGATAAATGATGATGAAATATTAAAAAAGAAATTGTTAGTAATAGATCATCATAAATCAGAAATTGATGAAGGAAATAATAAATATGAATTTGTTAACATTGTTTTAGAAAAAAATGGTACTAAGGTTTCAGGAACTAGTTTGTTTTATGATTATTTAGTAAAAAATGAGTATTTAGTTAGATCACAAGTACTTGATCAATTTGTAGAATGGACAAGGTCTTATGATGTGTGGGATTGGCAGAGTAAAGGTAATGATGAAGCGCGTTATTTACATATTATTTTTGAAACACAAGGTTTTGAAAACTATTTGAAAATGGTTAATCGAATGATAAATGAAAGTAAAAAATTAGAATTTACAAATACTGAAAAAGTTATTATTACAGAATTTGATAAGAAGTTAGAAAAAGATATTAAGAGTATTTTAAGTGAAATGATAGTTAAAGAATTGTTAATTGACAAAGTTTTATATAAAATAGGGTATGTAAAGTGTCCTTATTGTTATCGGAATGATATTAGTGAGTTTATTAAAAAAAATAATACTTACAATATTGATTTAGTGGGAATGGTAATGACGGATATGGATACGGTTTCATACCGAATTGTTAAAGATGTTGACGCTTCAAAAGTTGCGGTTTATTTTGGAGGTAAAGGACATAAAGCTGCTGCCACTAATTTACAAAGCAATGAAAAATTTAAAGAAATCTTAGAAGAAGTTAATCAAAGAAAGAAAAAAATGACATTAAAAGTAGTAGCTGCTATGATTTCTAATGGAAATGAGTATTTAATAGCTAAAAGATTGACGGGGAAGAAAGAATCTTTAGGTAAATGGGAATTTCCTGGTGGTAAAGTGGCATATAATGAAAATGAGTTACAAGCAATTGAAAGAGAAATAAGAGAAGAATTAGGCATCAAAATTAAGCCAGTTAAAGTTCTTGGAGTTGATGTTCATGAATATTCTGAACGAATTATTGAACTTAAATTATATGAGTGTAAATATTTAAGCGGAGATATTATTTTAAGTGAACATTCTGATTATAAATGGGTTTTAATGAATGAGATATTAAATTATGATTTATGTGATGGCGATAAAAAAATAGTAGAAAAATTAATTGAAAAATTTGGTAATTAATTTGTTGCGAATAATAAAAAATAATGCTATTATTTGATTAGTTATTTGAAAAAAAGTCGTTGTAGAATTGAACTATAATGGCTTTTTTTCTTTGAAAAAGGATGTGAAGTAAATGAAGATAATTTTATTAGGTGGAAAAGCTAATAGTGGAAAGGATTCAACAGCAGAATATATAGATGAATATTATCGTAGTAGAGGTTTAGATGTTGTTAATATTCAAATTGCTTATTATATGAAAATGTATGCTAAACAAATTGCTCATTGGGATGGAGATAATGAGACAAAGCCTCGTCAATTATTACAAGATTTAGGAACAGAATTAATAAGAAAACAAATTGATCAATATTTTTTTATAAAAAGAATTTTACAAGATATTGATATTTATTCAAGATATTTTGACGTTATTACAATTAGTGATGGTCGATTACCAGAAGAATTTGCTTCGATTAAAGTTGCTTATCCGGAAACTGTTACTGTTCATGTAACAAGACCTAATTATAATTCGCATTTAACAAAGAAACAAAAGGAACATGTTACGGAGTCGTTGGTAGATGAAATAGAGTATGATTATGATATTGTAAATGATGGAACATTGGATGATTTACAGAAAAAAGCAATTGAATTGGTTCAAACAATTGAAAAAGAAACAAAGTTTGAACGACATGTCGTTAAAAGACCAGTTGTTAAAGAAAATTAATGATATAGTTTTATAGGTGGTTTGATTTGAAAAAAGTTGGAATTATATTTGCAATGTTAGAAGAATTAGAAGCATTTAAAGGTTATTTGAATTTTGAAAAGGAATATACTATTTTTGAATTAACTTTTTATGAAGGAACACTTCATGGAATACATTGTATTTTAGTTGAAAGTGGTGTTGGTAAAGTTAATGCAGCTCGAACAACCCAAATCTTAATTGATAATTATAAAGTTGATTATATATTTAATATTGGCGTTGCTGGAGGTATTAGTGAAAAATTAGCAGTTGGTGATATTGTTATAGGTGAGAAATTGGTTCAACATGATTTTGATATAACAGCTTTTAATCATGAAAAAGGTTATGTTCCTAAAGTGGGAAAATTTGTTGAGACAGATACTTATTTGTTAACGATAGCTGATGCGGTAATTAAGAAAATGTCTGAAGTTAGAGGATTTAGAGGAATAATAGCTTCGGGTGATATTTTCTGTACGGAGATTAAAATGAGTTCTAAGATAGCGCAAAAGTTTAATGCTTTATGTGTCGAAATGGAAGGAGCAAGTATTGCACAAGTTTGCTATTTATCACATGTTCCATTTTTAATCATAAGGAGTATATCAGATGTTCCTAATAATGATAATGTTGTAACATATGAAGAATTTTATAAAAAAAGTTGTGATGTTGTAGCTCATTTTATGGATAATATTTTGGATGAATTAAAATAATTTAGTGAAATAAAATTTTATATTTGACTTTGGTAATGAGAAGTCTTAAAATAGGTTTATCAATGTTGATTAAGAAGAGTACTATGTTCAGAATTTTAGAGAGTTAACGATTGGTGAGAGTTAATAATGATGGATATTGGAAGACACTTATGAATTGGTTAGAGAATACATATCTAATCCGGTTAAATGCCGTTATAATTAAAGAGATTAGTTTTACTAATAAATTGGGTGGTACCGCGGATTAACAGTTATTCGTCCCTTTGGGGATGATAACTGTTTTTTTAGTTTAGTAGAATATTATGAAAGAGGGATATTATGGAGAAAATTAAGTATTATAATTTAAGTAATGTATCAGAAATTGTGACAATAAAGGGATGGGTTTCTAAAGTAAGAAATCTTGGGGGATTAGTCTTTATTGATTTACGAAATAGAGCAGGAATTACGCAGGTAGTAGTTCGTCCAGAAAGTGCTTGTTATGAAACAGCTTTAGAATTAAAAAATGAATATGTTATTGAGGTAGAAGGAAAAGTTGTTGAAAGAGAAAACAAAAATACAAAATTATTATCTGGAGAAATTGAAATAGAAGCTAGTAATTTAATTCTTATTAATAGAGCAAAGGAAATACCTTTTACAATAAGTGATGAAACTAATGCTTTAGAAGATACTAGGTTAAAGTATCGTTATTTGGATTTAAGAAGAGAAGCTTTAAAGAGTAATTTTATTGTTAGAAATAACATAACTTTTGCTGCTCGTAAGTTTTTAAACAATTTAGATTTTATAGAAGTAGAAACTCCTGTTTTATGTAAGAGTACTCCAGAAGGAGCAAGAGATTATTTGGTTCCAAGTAGAGTCAATAAGGGAAAGTTTTATGCTTTACCACAAAGTCCACAAATTTTTAAACAACTTTTGATGGTAGGAGGTTTTGAAAGGTATTTTCAGATTGCCAAATGTTTTAGAGATGAAGATTTACGTGCGGACCGTCAACCAGAATTTACCCAAATTGATGTCGAAATGTCATTTGTTGATGAAGATCAAGTAATGCAACTAGGTGAAAACTTAGTAGCCACTATTTTTAAAGAAGTCAAGGGAATTGGTATAAAATTACCATTACAGAGAATGAAATATGATGAAGCTATTAGTAAATATGGTTCAGATAAACCAGATTTGAGATTTGGGATGGAAATTCAAGATATTTCAGATTGTTTTAAAGCTACTGAATTTGGAGTTTTTAAAAATGTTTTGGAAAATGAAGGAATTATTAATGCAATAGTTGTAAAGAATCAAGCTAGTAATTATTCAAGAAAAGATTTGGATAAATTAACAGAGTATGTAAAAACGTATAAAGCTAGTGGTCTTGCTTATTTGAAAATTGGTGAAGAAGTTACTGGTTCAATTGTTAAAGTTTTAAAAGATAGTGAAATTGCATCTGTTAAAGAAAAATTAGCTGTTGAAAATAATGATTTAGTTTTGATTGTTTCTGGTAATTATGGAATTGTTAAAACAGCATTAGGAGCTTTAAGATGTAAGTTGGCAAGAGATTTATCTTTAATAAATGAAAATGATTATAAGTTATTATGGGTTGTTGATTTTCCGTCCTTTGAGTGGAGTGAAGAAGAAAATAGATATATGGCTTGTCATCATCCATTTACAATGCCGAAAGATGAAGATGTTGATAAGTTATTGACAGATAAGGCTCATTGTTATAGTAAAGCTTATGATATTGTTATCAATGGTTATGAAGCTGGTGGTGGCTCAATTCGTATCCATGATGAAAAAGTTCAAGAAATAATGTTCAAAGCTTTAGAGTTAACTGAAGAAGACATTCGTGAAAAGTTTGGTTTCTTTGTAGATGCTTTAAAATATGGTTGTCCTCCACATGGTGGTTTTGCGCTAGGTTTGGATCGTCTTACAATGTTGTTGTGTGGAACTGAAAACATTCGTGATGTTATTGCTTTCCCTAAAACAGCCAGTGCTACTGATTTAATGTGTGAATGTCCAAGTAATGTTTCAGAAAAGCAATTAATTGAATTAGGCCTTAGTTTAAGAGAAAATAAAGATGATTCAGAAAAATAATCTTTCAGAAACTGCTTATCAGTATGGGTGTGTTGGAATGGAAGCAGTCTTCGATAACATAAATGAATATATTATTCCGGAGAATCAAGAAGTATGTCGTTTATTGTGGAGTAAGAATATTTTTACAAAAATGTGTAATAACTATGATAATGATAATTCTTGGATAACTTTAGGTGATTTATCAGAAGAAAATGATAAAATTTTTAAAAAGTTAAGTTTGTCAAATGAGTATGTAGGAAAAACTTGGTTAGGGAGAGGTTTTACGGTTCCTTATTCATACAAAGAAAGCAAACTTGTATTTGAAGAATTTGCCAAGCTTATTAATAATTTTGTTATGCAAGATGTTCAAAAAGAAGGATATTTAACAGAAGAAGAATTTCTAATATTTTATACTGATTGTTTTAAAATTGTTGCAGGAGAACGTATTTTAGATAAGAATAAAATGACTAAAGATATGGAAGAGTATTTAAAGAATAGTGAGTTTGCAAATTATTATGATCAAGAAGAACATAAGATTTTTTACAATGAATTTTATTATCAAAGACATATGTTATTTAAATGTAAGTAAAGCACCTTTTGGTGCTTTTTGTATGTTATAATATTTTAAGCAAGGGTGTTTATTATGTATAATAAAAATAGTTCAAAAGTAGAAATTAAATTTAGTTTATTTATGATAATAATGATTGCTATTGTATTGATAGTTTTTTTAGGCTATTTTTTGTATTTTAAAAATGATAAAAAAATGACACAAGATGAACTTTATAATGAAGTTATTCTTAATGAAAATAAATGGGATTTATTTTTTCTGCAAAATAAAATTAGCAGTGGCGACTTGATGGGTAAAATATATGAAAGAGATTATACTGTAAATAATTTAGATAGTAGTTTAATATCAGCTTTAATTGTTGATAATTACATAAATAATAATGACTTTTTTTTGAAAGAAAATTTAAATGGTGGATTTTACCGAAAAGAAGTTAATGAAAATGTTCTTAAAAAGTTAGTACTTTCAATGTTTGGTCCAGATGTTAATATTGATGTTGCGGATATAGAATATGGGTGTGGACGAAGTTTAAAGAAAAAAGGGAATAGTTATGTAATAAGTGCTAAGTTACCTGATTCATGTGGGATGTTAAGTACTCAAAAAGATAGATATTATGCTTTTATTAAAGATTATTATGAGGAAAATGACGAAATAAAAATAAAAATAAAAGTAGGCTTCGTAGTAGAAGATAGTAACGAAGGTGAAATTGAAGATGATGAAGAAATAAAAGTTAATTATACTGTTTATGATAGCAAAAATAAAAAGAAAATTTTAGTAAAAAATTTAAATTATCAATGTTTATTACAAGATAATAATGATAGTAGTTGTTATGATAACTTTTTAGATTATGTTGTTACTCTTAAGAAAGCTAGTGATGGAAATTTTTATTTTTATAGTATAGAGAAAAACTAAGATAAAGGAGGATTTTTATGAGTTTAGTAGTATTATGTGAAGAACCTGGGATTTTAAGAGTTATTTTAATAGTTAAATATCTAATAAGAATTCTTTTTATAGTTATTCCTTTTATTTTAATGTATAAAATTATGAAAGATTTGTTTATCTATATGTTAAATCCGCAAAAAGGAACAATGTCAGAAGTGCTATCTAAAAATAGTAAAAGATTTATTGCTGCATTCGCAATCTTTTTTGTACCAACAATTGTAAATTATGCAATGACTTTTGTAAATTATGATGATTCTGTAATTAAAAGTTGTGAAACCAATGCTACTGTTACCAAAATTAAAGAGTTAGAAGCAGCAAAGGAAAAGGAAATTAATGATAAATTGGGAGGAACAACTAATCTTGGAGATATTGTAATTAATTTAAAAACTAAAAGTGATGAAGATAATAGTAGTTCTGATGATCCTTCTCAGGCTGTGAGTGATGGTAAAGAACCGGATTTGATAACAAATGACACATTTAAATTGAAAAAGGTTAGGATTTCTGTAGCTAATTATAAAAAATTTAATAGTGCTTCTATTGTAATCACTGATAATCAAGGTAAAAGTTTAAGCTCTAGTGATTATACTTTTGAAAGTAGTAATAAAGGAATCTTGAGTGTAACAGAAGATGGTAAATTGGTTCCTCATTTTGGAGGAGTTACTAATGTAATTGTAACTTCAAAAAGTGATCCGAGTAAGAAGGCTTCAGCTAATGTAACTGTTGTACAAACTTTGTACACTAATGTTAAGTTAACAAAAAATGTTGTTGGTAAAAGTTTAATAACTGGGCAGGATGTTTCTTTGAATGCTGGTACAACAGGTGCTTATAATGGTCTTGTAAAGAAGATTAAACATCCATATCCACTTGGCGATACTATTAAAGTTGGTAATGATTATATAGCAGTTGATGCTTCGAATGTTAAGCCTTATTCTTATTATATAGCAGATGTATATAGTCAAGAATTTGCTGAAGATTTTGTAAATATGGCTGGTTTTAAAAGTGATACTAATTATTTGTTTTGGACAAATGCAGGTTCGCAAGTACTATATATTTTTAAAGGATCAGCGGGGAATTGGAAATTATTCAAGCAATTTGAAATAAGTACTGGTGATGCTCTTGGTTTTGAAAATTCTGATGGCGGTGGAAGCACTGGTGTTCATTTAAGTAGTTATAAAGTTGGTTGGTTAGCTAAAGAAGGCTATTCAGTTCCTGTTGTTTGGAAAGATAATGGGCGAAATGGTAGCAATCCATGGCATATAGGTGGGGGTCAAAGATATCCTAAATCACATGGTTGTACAAGGTTTAATACTGATGATTTAAAATATATAGTGTCTATTCATAGTCAAATAAAAGGTAGTAGAATAGTTGATTTTTAAAAAGTGATTATACTAAAAAAGTTAGTTAGTCACTTTTTTAAATTTATTTAGTATGTTATAATTAGAAATAAGAATAAGGTAGGTTGATGAAGAGTGAGTAATAAAGAGATAAATGTCAGAAGTATTATATTTTTAGTTATTGGAATTTTACTAGTACTTTCTTTAGTTATCTGTATTTATATAGTAAGTGGAGAACGTGATTTAGTACCTATTAAAGCGACTGTTGTAAATGTTAAAGATGATAAAGATGGAACTGGTAAAAATGATGTAACAGTAATGTATGAAGTAAATGGAACAACGTATGAATATAATTTTTATTATAAAGATAGTGTAAAAAGAGATGATATGTTGTCAATTTATTATCATAAAGATAATGTAAATAGTGTTCAACCTTATAAAACAAGTAAATTAATATTTGTTTGTCCTGTTGTCGGCTTGATTTTGTGTATTTATGGTTTGATTGAATTATTGACAAAAAGTAAGTTTTATACTATTTCAGATGCTGAAGTTAAAACTAAAGTTGTTGGTGAAGATGAAAAAACACAACAATTACGTATTATTACTGACGATGTTAAAACAACTGATTATATAAAAACTCCTGAAGAAGAAGCAGAAGTTCCTGTAAAGGGCCTTAAGGTGACTGACAAAAAAGTTGAAGAAGATAGTCATGAAAAAGAACCAGAATTTGAAGTGGTAGAAAAAGACTTAACTGAAAATGTTGGATTAATTAAAGATGATGAGGTAAGTGAAAAAGTAATTGAAGAAGAAACTAAGATTCCTTTAAATGAAGAAGTAAAAAAAGTAGTAAAAGAGAAAACAAAAGATATTGTAAAAGAAACAAAGAAAGAAGAAAAAATAGTAGAACCAAAGAAAGAAACAAAGGTTGTAAAAGAACTAAAAAAAGTTATACCTAAGACTTATGAATTGAATGATGATGAATTAACTTATCAAGTATTAGGACAAGATGAAATTAAAATGAATTTAAAAAATATTAAAGCTATTACTAAAACAATTAATAGTGAAGGTAGTCTAGTTAAGGTAGTCGTTAATGATGAAAATGTTAGTTGTGTGCTTACTTCAATGAGAGGTATTGATTTGAATAATATAATGGAAGAATTGCATGAAAAAATGTTAAAGTATGATGCTAATTTTGAAGAAAAAGTTGAATACAAGGAATATTAAAAAGAAAGGATATTATGAAAAAAAGATTAATTTTTGTAATACTATTGATAGTTATTGGATTAGGTTCTTTTTATGTTTTTAGAAAAAATGGTGGAACTGAAAATACTGTTAATATCTTTAAAGATAAAAAAGAATATAAGACCTACAAGGCAGGAGATCGAATAAATTTTGCTTCACGTAGTTGGATTGTTTTATATAATTCTTCTGAAAAAGATGATACAATTACTGCAATTAGTTCAGAAGTTATGTTCTTAGAAGATATTCCTTATGCCATAAATGGAATTTATGAAACAAGTAAAATAAATGAATATTTAAAAGGAACTTTTTTGAAAGAATTAGGTGAAGATAATTTAGTATCTAAAAATGGTTATAAAGTTCGTTTATTTAATGAAGATGATATGAAAAAAATATTAAAGTATAATTATAATTCTGATGATGATAGCTATAATATTTTGGAATGTCCTGATTATGTATGTTTATATAATTCAGTGTATGCGACAATGATAGATACACATAGTATTGAAAAAGAAAATGTTTATAATAATATTGATGATATTTCAGATCTTGATACTGATGATTATCAGTTACATTTAAAATATTACAATATTAGTAATGATTTTGGAGATGAAAAGTTAGAAAGTATTGTTAATGATGCAACACTTATGATAAGACCAGTAATTAATTTGAAAAAAAGTAGTTTGTAAAATAGGGATGATTAAATGAAGAATAATAAGAGTAAATTTAATATTGCAGTTATGATCGGTTTTATGGGTGGTCTTATTATTTATTTAGTTGGTCTTTTTTTACTATTTGGAGCAAGTGTTACAAAGATAGATTTTATAAAAAAAATATTTTTTAATTTGGTTTTAACAAATAATGCAATAGCTAGTATGAAAATATATGGTTTAGTGTTATTTTTAATCGGATTTATAATCTTTATGATTTCGGTAATCCTTCTTTATAAAAATAATGATATAACAGAAAATACGCGTGAGTTAGTTATTGAAGGTCGAGCAGATGTTATAACGATAATTGTTATGACTTATGTAATGATTTTTATGCTGGTAACTTGTTTATTATTCGATGAAGTAATAGGTGCTTTATTATTTGGAATTACTATTTTAATTCAAAGCATATTAAATACTATTTTAATAAAATATTTTAAAGGTAAGAAGTAGTTGAGGAAGATGAATAAAATAGATGAATTTTTAAAGAAAGTAGAAATAAATGGTCAAAAAAAAGAAAACTATGTAGTGATTTATGAACGACCAAGTAAGATAAAGGCTTTCTTTGGTTTTATAATATCTTTAATAATTTTAATAGCTTGTATTCTTTTATTACTTCATAGTTTTTTAGGTATTTTAATTACTTTAGTTGATTTAGTTATAGTCATATATTATGGAAGTAATCTTTTTACTAAAAATGGCTTTGGCTTATATAAAAAAGTTAAAGTTATAGAAAAAGATGATAAGAAATAATTATTGTTAATATTAAAAAATAACTATATAATGGAAAAGTAGGTGATAAATATGAATATTGGTATAGATATTGATGATACAATTACTGATACATATGAGACTTTATTACCAATGATTGCTGTAAAGTATGGAATGGATTTAGGTAAATTAATGGACCGAAAGTTGAATTATAAAGCATTAAATGCAATTTTGCCAGATTATCATAATTTTGTTGTAGAAAATTATCATATATTAGCTAGAATGGTTCCGTTAAAAAAAGATGTTATAGAAGTTTTAAATAAATTACGTAAAGAAGGAAATAAGATTATTTTTATAACAGCTAGAAATATTGAAGAATATAAAAATCCATATAAACTTTCTTATCATTATTTGATAAAAAATAAAGTTCCTTTTGATAAATTGATTACGAATATAAAAGATAAAGGAAAAGAATGTATTAATCAAGGGATAGATTTATTTATAGATGATAATACATTAAATTGTAAAGCAGTAAAAAAATATGGAATAAAGACAGTTCAATTTGACTCGGGTTTTGCGTGTCGTGATGAAAATATGATTAAAGTCAGAACATGGAATGAATTATATGAACTTGTTAATAATGGTAGTTATTAGCTATATTTTAGATATAGCTTTTTTAAATTATAGAAGGAGATGATAAAATGGTAATTCCTATTTTTTTAAAAGACAATGATATTATAGGAGTGACGGCATGTAGTTGTGGAGTTTTAGATAAAATAGCTGATTATGAAAAATCTTTGGAAATTTTTAATAGTTATAAATTACAAATTAAAGAAACAGATAATGTGCGAAGTAGTGGGGTAGTTAGTTCCAGTGCTCAAAAACGCGCTTTAGAATTACAAGAATTAATTAAAGATAATAATGTTAGTATGATTGCTATTGCAAGTGGTGGAGATTTTTTATTAGATATGATACCAATGGTAGATTTTAATGTAATTAAAAGTAATCCTAAATGGATAGTTGGTAGTAGTGATCCGACTAGTTTGCTTTACATAGTGACAACTAAATACGATATAGCGACAATATATACACCTTGTAATATGAGTGGCTTTAATATTTGGCCGTTACATGATGCATATAAAAATTATTTTAAAATAATTAAAGGTGATTTAGTAAAGCAATACAAATTTTTATATTGTGAAGAAAAAGCATTTAGTGATAAACTAACTTTGCCAAATGAATGGTTAAATCTAAATGGAAATGTTTGTGAAGAAGGTATATTAATTGGTGGTTGTATTGAATGTTTAAAAGATATAATTGGAACTAAGTATGATGCGACACAGCAATTTTTAGAAAAATATAAAGATGATGGATTTATTTGGTATTTTGATGTTTTTGCAATGACGAGTGAAAGCTTATATAATACGTTAATACAGTTTAAGATGGCAGGATGGTTTACTTATACAAAGGCAATTTTAATTGGAAAAGTAGCTTTTGCCAATAGTTTTTGTCAGGTATCTTATGAGGAAATGATAAAAAGAGCTTTAGCTGATTTAAATATAAAAATTATATATAAGTTTGATGTTGGACATGTTAAGCCATCTTTTACGATGATAAATGGGATGAAGGCCCGTGTTATTAGTAATGAAGAAGAAAGTAGTTTAGAATATATTTGATGATATATTCTTTTTATGTGAAGAAATGATGAAAGTTAAATAATGTAATGCTTTTTTATTGAATTTTAAAAATGATAGTAATATAATTTAATAGTTCGGTAACGAACTAAAATGTGAGAGGTAATTTATGGATGATAAAATGGCAATGATTTATGAAATAAATGAACTTGATTTATTTTTCTTTAAGGTTATGGCTAATCGTTATAAAAAACTTGATATAACTCCTGTTCAAAGTAGGATAATTATGGTCATAGCTAGTAAAAAAGATGGCATGTATCAAAAAGAAATAGAAGATTTTATTCCATGTAATAAGTCAACTTTATCAGCTATCTTGAATACAATGGAAAAGAATGAATTAATAAAAAGGGTTGATTCAGAAATTGATTCAAGAAGAAAAGTTATTATTTTAACTGACAAAGCATTAGAAATTGTTAGATATCTAAAGGAAGATAAAAAAGTTCTTGATCATATATTATTGGATAATATAACAGATGAAGAATATAGATTATTTTCTGACATTTTACATAAATTAAGGAATAATATGGAAAGGATATAGGGATAAGATGTTTAAATTATTTAAAAATTTAACTAAAAAAGAACTGCAAATTTGCCTGCTGCTGACACTTGCCTTATGCGCTTTAGCGGCGGTGCCGCTTTTTGTAATGCCTGCGGACTGGCGTTTTACGGCAGCGCTTGCTGCGGCGCAGTTTTTACTGCTGCTGCCGCTGGTTTATTATTCGCAGCCTGTTTTGCAAAGCGGCAGAAAAACTTTGTTCGGCGGCGTACCGGCAATGGAAGGGCTGGTGTTTGTTTGCTGCGTGGCTGGAATCATCAGCAGTGTAATTGTAAGCGTAAATGCGGTACACGGTTTTATCAGTGCCGCAGCGGCAGGTTTTGCACCGCTTGCCGTTTTACTGTTTACCGTTTTGATAAATTGTTATTTTAAGCAAAACCGTTTAAATTTTACTGTTGCAGAGCATGATAACGGCATTACAGCCGATAAAACAGCGGCGTTTGTGTTGCCAGCGATATTTGCCCTTGCGCTTGCTGCGGCGTTAAGCTGGTGGTTTTACGGGCTTGGTGCGGCTGCTTCGTGGCAGGTTTTAAGCAGCGTGCTTATGGCAGCCGGGGCAGGTGCGTTTATGCTGGGTAATACTTTGCCGTATTATTTTGCCTTGCAGAATGCGCAAAACAAAAATTATTCGTTTGAAAACAAAAAAGCATTAAATAACAG
>UWSL01000029.1 GCA_900552975.1 uncultured Mycoplasmatota bacterium
TAGTATTTATCTATTTTTTCACTTATTAACATACTTTCACTATCATTATAAGCATATAAATCATTATGATCTTTATTAACTTTTAAATAATACATTTTATTATCATTTATCATAACAGAAGAATAAACAACATTATCATCTATTACTTCTAATTTATCATTCTCTATTTTATACAAAATATTTTTATTATTTTTCACACTTACAATATACAATTTATCATTATATTCATATATTTTATCAAAGGCATTATCTACTATTTTAGCAATTTCTATTTTTTTAGAAATACTATATAAAGTTCCATCTAAACTTATACAATACATTTTCTCATTATTTAAACTACAGCTATTAAGTCCTCCATTACTAAATTCTTTCTTCTTATTACCTTTAGCTATATAATAAAGCAAATTATTATCTTTTAATTTATTATATACTATATATTCATCTGTACTTACAATATTAATAACATCACTATCTATTTTTATTTTTCCACTAGCTTCATATAAATAAAGTTCTCTTTCTTTATTTAGATAAGCAATTTTAGTTAAATCATCATTATAATTATATGCTATAACACTATCTAACTTAATAACATTCTTTAATGTATCAACTTCATATACATTTAAATTATTCTCTTTATCAAGATAAATTAATTTATTATTTTTTAAAACAGGATTAGCAATATCACTTAATAATTCCTTACTTTCATTTTTACTTATATTATAAAGATAAATAATATTATCTTTATAATAATAGAGACTATTTTTATACATTCCCAAATATTTCTTTACTTCTTTATTTATTTCTACAAGCTTACCTTTTACATAAATTCCTAAAGTATTATCAATATTTAAAGCTACAACATATTCATCATCAGCACTAAATTCATAATCTTTAACATCTGTCATAACTTTAAACTCACTATGAGATTTATGTAAATATAAATCATTTTCTATTTTGTATAAAAAATCTTCTCTATTTCTAGCATATTTAACGCTCTCATAAGAACCTCGTCCTAATTTATTACTTTCATTATTATAATACAACCAGCCATTATATGAATAAACTAAAGACTCGTTTCCTTGATAATTGCTTTTCGTTTTAAAAACAGCTAAACTAATCATTAATAAAAGTACAATTATAATACCAATTATCCATAAATATTCTTTTTTTATTTTCATCTATAGTTTCCTTTCTTAATTAAACTTTCTTTTATATTTAAATGTTTTAATAAAGACTATAATTGATACAATAATAGCGATTATAATTAATTTCAAATTATTACTTGTATTTGGATTATCTAAATCCTTCTTTGTTGTATTATAGAAATTAATTTCATTACTATCACTATTAATAATTGTTACTTCATCAATCACATAATTATATTTATAATCAATTACCTTTACTTTAATAGTATAACTATTTTTATCATAATTATAAATGCCACCTTCATCTATTTCTGTAATTCGATAATAATAGATACCATCTTTTTTATAAGTTATCGGTCCTAAAATAGCATTCCCAATTTCATCACTATCAACAATCAACTCTTCAGTTCCTTCTATCCTTTCATTTTCAGAATTAACACTTTCTAATTTAAATTTAAATGGTATATTTGAAATTTCCCCATCTAAATATTTCTTAACATAAAATGAATAATAAGTTATTCCTTGACTAGTTATTGTTCCACCAAAGACACCATTAAATATATTAGGTAATGAACTACTAGCAACTGTCTTTTTGCCATTAACAGATAACGATACATAATTTTTAAAATTTGTTGCACTCATCAAAACTTCAGTATCAAAAACCACACGGAAATTATTTTTTTCTCCTGGTTTTAATATTTTTAATCTGATTATATTATCTTCATAAGTAAACAAATAATCTTCTCCTAAAATCCATTCTTCTTTAGCTATTTCAGTCTTTGTCGGTGTAACATTAAGACTATAAATTTTTAATGAATCATTATAATAACGTAAAATATCATCTAATTGATCAGTTAAAATCACTTCATCATCTTTTCCTAATGTTTGACCATAATCAACAGCCAAATTTACATCAACATACCAAGTTATTAAAGGTAGATTGTTCTTTGATTTACCATTATTTTTATACGTTTTTTTCAAACTTGATGGATATAACATATCTCCTTGGCTACTACTTTCATCCCCCGAAATATTATCACTTTTAACTTTAGCAACATTCTCAATCCTAATATTTTTATCAGGTACGGCTTTTTCATATTCATACTTTTCTTTATCAATTGCCAAAGTATAATCAATAGAAATTTCTGTCAAATTATCTATTTCTTTAAAATAAACAATAAAATTATAATTACCATTTTGTAATAATTTAAACTCTTTATTATTTAAATCAAATATCTTGATATTAGAAGGTAATTCTTTATCTATTCTACTATCATACAAAATTTCTTTCTTATCATTTTTCGTTGTTGTTATAACTAAATCAGTAATTCTTAAATATTTTTGATATTCCTCGTTAACCGAAGAAATATCTGTTATATAAACATCTTTTCTCTTTAAAGCACCTGTATTTACTTTAATATTCCACTTTGTTTTAGTTAAATCTTCATCTGGATTACCTAAATATGTTTTATTAATTGTTAATGGAAAATCAAAATTTATCTCTTCTGTTTTTACTTTATCCTTTGTAACAATAGCACCTTTTTTCAAAGTAGCATCATTTTCCAAAGCAAAACTACCATTTTTTATTCCATTCAACGAATCATATATTTCACTATCAATGAATGAATCATATGTAATAGTTACAATCTTGTTATCACTTAAAAATTCATTAGTTGAACTAGGTTTCACTTTAACATGAAGGAATATCTTATCTAAAGAAACTAAAATATTATCTTCATATCCAGCAACCGCTTGACCATTTTCATAAATAATTTCTGAACCTATCGATATAGTTACATTATTTATCCTCATAGCTTCCTTAATTACTTCATTTCCAGTAATAGTTAGTTGATCTTCAATATCAATTTCTCTATTAGAAGTTCCTGTATTAAACTTAAGTTGCCACTTCGTTCGATCATTTTCTTGTTCAATAATCGTTTTAGTTAACTTAGTTTTATAATTTTCTAAACTTAAATAGCCACTTGTACTTTCTTTATTTAAAGAGTCTTTAGTATTTAAATTACTAACTATATTTTTTATTACAGCTATATAAGGTTTATCTGTTCCTTTAATATTACAATTTTCATCAATCAAACCTTCTTTAAAAGCTGCTAAATAGAATTCTTCAAAATCAACTTCAATATTATAATTTAATTTTATACTACTATCATAAGATAAATTATCTACTTTATAAGTAAAACCTTTTGTTTTTATCTTTTCGTTTTCTATCGTTGTACTACCATTTGTTAATTTTAAAGTAATTGTCTTCCCATCTATAAGAGAATAAGAATATTCTTTATCATTTTCTAACTTTTCATCTATCTCATGAATCTTTTTAAAATTTATATCTCGATAAATATTATCCTTATATTCTAAAGTAAAGTTTTTATAATTAGAATACTCTAATAAAAGTTCATTCAATTTTTTTATTTTTTCTTCTGTTTTGCTATCGAACACCTCATTCTTATAAATATCAGCTAAAGCTATGTAATAAGTGTCTCCTACATTAAATTCTGCTTTCTTACCTTTACCAGTCGAATAAGCATTATATGTAATATTCCAATTAAATAAATTAATATTTTTATCAAGAACAGAATTATTTTTATAAATAAGTGGTTTCTTTAAATACCCTGATTGTACTTCTGATTTAGCATAAGCTGTTAAAGTCTTCTTTACTGTATCAATTTCTGATTGATATTTATCCATTAATTCTTGATGTCTATTACTATTAGTACTATCTTCATCCTTCTTTTCAATAACTTCATCAGTTAAATCAGTTTCATATGTTCTTGTCGCACCAACTGTACTAATAATTGCCAAATAAGTTCCTTTAAAATATTCACTTTCTCTAAATGATGATAAAATATTGCCATTTTCATCTGTTACTTGACGTTTATTATCAATATCAAAAACTAAATCATAAGTAACTTTATACCCTGTAGTATCGTCTAACTTACCATCATCTTTTTCTAAATGTAATTCATATAAATTTAACAAGTCTTTATCAAACGAAATTTTAGACTTTGACCATCCTTCAACAAATTTACCATTTTCATAAATAACGTTCTCATCAACGCAATCATCATCAGTATTATTAAATTTTTCACAATATGATATTTTAAAGTTTTTAAATTCTAAATATTGTTTTAAATACAAAAGAGCTTTTTTATTATTATCATCTAGTAAATAAGCATCTAAATCAATATTATTACGATTAGAATATTGCTCAGCTCCAAGCATAATATCCTTTATTTCAAGGTATTTAGAAGGAAAATATCCTATTCTAGCAAAAACAGTATTTCGAGTATTATCACGGCTCAAATAATATCGTCCAGAATCAATCGTTTCACTAATTTCTTCCGTCGCTTTTTTCACAAAAACATCAGCCATTAACCTTGTCTTATACTCTAAAGTCGATGTTGTTAAATCACGCTTACTAGTATAATAATCACTTTGACTATGCCAATCAAAAGATGTCGTTTCACTTTTTAAATTAAATGTTGCATCATCATCTAATAGCCCTAACTTATCATTCTTACGTAAATCATCATACATTGCTTTATTATCTGTTTCACTAACATATTCAATATAAAAATCTGTTGCATCTAAAAGACCACTTATACTTACATTAAAACCATTTGCTAACAATCGAACTTTTTCTCGATAATCATCACCATATTTACCAACTAAGCAATCTTCATACATTGCACACTGCTCATCAATATTATAACTAATATTGATACATACTCCATTACTATCACATTTTTCTGCTAATGTCACACCTTCATTAACAAATTTGATTAAATCATCTTCATCAAATGCAAGATCAAAATTATAAAAAGATGTATAAGATGAACCATATAAACGTTCTTTTCTATTATACCCAGAAACTTTAATTGATTTTAACTTAGTATAGTCTGCTGGAATACCACTAAATTTTTCTGAAAACTGATAAGTTCCACTAAATGAAGTCGGCGAATAAGACGAAGTTGGCACAGCATACCTTGAATTTACTGTATAATTACTACTACTAGAAATAGCCCTTGGACGAATTGTCCATTTTATAACATTTTTATTTTCTGTTTCTAAAGAAGGTATTTCTTCCCTATCTTTATTTATAGTATCATTATTTAAAGCAACACCTTTACCAACATAATTAATATTGACCGTTGCTCCCCCAGTTCCATCATAATTATCTCTACTAAAAACAGTTCCCCCACCAGTCGAAAATTGAAAATATATTTGATGGTTATCATCGCTGTTTGAACCATTTGAATTATTTTCCTTTGTCTTCGTAAAAAATATCAAACGTAACTGATTATCATGAATATACCTAACTAAATTACTAATTTTAATATAATATAATTGATTACTCGAATTATAATTAGGTACATACTGGGAAGTCAACATATTATAATCTTCGTATCCATCATAAGCTGGCGTATAATAATCAAATCCTGAAAGAGCACTTTGTGAAACTGAATCACAATTTGCATCTGTACAAGCATAAAGCAAATTACCAGCCATCCAAACTTTATCACCTTTACTAGAGGCATAACCCCTTTTAACAGTTCGACTCTTTGTATCATAAAAATAGCCCATATTATTTGTTGAAACACCACTATCTTTATACATAAATCCTAACTCTGATGGTAAACTTAAATAAAAGTACGTTAAATACCAATTAGAATTATAACTACTATTTTGTATTTTATAAAAATATTCTAATTCTGAAGTATTAATATTTACTTCCCACTTCGTAATGTCATCAATCATTTTTTCTGATTGAATAGACATATATTTATTACCATCACTATTTGCAAAATTATATGTATTATAAGAATTACATTCTGTATAATCACCTCTAAAACAATAATGTAAAGAACTATTATCACTATACGGATTATCTTTATTATAATTCCAATTATCTAAAGCTAAACGATTAGAATACCCCAACTTATATGGAGCTGATACCTTAACATTTCTTTTAGAAATATTAAATAAATACATTCTTATCTTCAAAGTTTCATCACTATTAAGATTATTAGTATATTTAAAAGGTGCACGACAAGATGAAGAACTTGCTTTTGAAGTACAATTATACATTGAAAATTCTTCTCTACCTGTCGCTGTAAAACCATATTTATAAGCATCATACACGGTCTTCATGTCAAATATTAACCAATAATATTCACCATTTTCATTAGTCGTTTTACTTCGCCATACCGAAGCATTTTTATTAATTGATACACACTCATTATATTTAGATATTTCATTATAACCACAATAAGGATAATGATTAAAATACTCATCATACTTATCTTTGAACACTCTCTTCATTTGAAGCTGTAAAGCAGGATCAGCAACATCCGAATGCCCATTAACAATTGATGGAATAAAATAACCATTCCTAACAAATTCAACTAACGAATTATCTACATAAACCTTCATACTATCTTCAAGTTTATCGCTTCCACCAAGTACCTTAGAACTTAAATAATAATATAAACCACTTGATGTATGAAAGGAAGTATCAAAATTCATTTGAACATAATTTCCACTACTATTCCAATTATAATTAACATTAAATTCAGAAGTACTTGTTCTTATATACGAAGTAGAATTATAATTAACTTCCCCACAATAACGACAAGTTCCATTACCAGTACCAGTTAAAGAAGTTATATCTTCTACTTGCTTAGTTAAGTCACTATAAGTAACATAATTCAAAACAGTACTTTCTTCATTAAATATTTTTTCGCTAATTACAACCTGCCACTCTTTAACTCCTTTTAAAGAAACATCATTACCAAAAGCATCGCCAAAATGAATTGATAAACTTTTAATAAAACATGAATATTCGTATCTACCATCACTACATTGCGTATCACTACCTGTCGGCCAATTACGTCCATAATCAATATTTTGATAATATTCATCGAAATTAACAATAATATCGATATTTTCTCCATCTGTTGCATAATATCCTCCCGAAGAAGACGCATACAAAAATGGTATTTTATGACCGTCAGCATAGATTACTACATTTTTCAACCAATTAGACCAATCCGTCGAAAGACCAACTCCATCACTCAAATCAACTTTTAAAACTCCTTTTAATTCTCTTTCTCCCTCACTTCGATGGTCTACAATAGATGTAACAAAATCCTTTATAACTCCCGATGTTCTAACATCCTTAGTAGTTTCAGTTAAAGTATATATTTTATTTTCATCAGGTTCCTTTATCTCTTCACCTTTTAACCAAAATTGTAAAATACCAAATGTTTCAAAATCAATCGTCTTTAAATCTGTTGCTTGATTTTTAATTGTATTAGATAAATTAAATGTTAATTGAAAATTAAACTTAATATCTGTTTGATTAGTCGTTTTTTCAAATCTAAATTTCAAACGATACCCTGTTTTTCCTTCCATATATATTCCACCAAAACATTCCACATTTCCTGCTTTATATAAACGAACCTCACCATTTGGACCATGTTCTGTTCCTACAACTACATCTTCCGAAGGAATAATATACGATGGAATATCTGTATAATAAATAACATCTTCACTTATTAATAATTTTCCATCTTCATTAAAAAAATTATTTATATCATAACTTAATACCAAATTATCATTGATATCTATACGTGTTTTAGGTGGCGAATTACCACTAAATTGATAACTTTCATCAACTTCACGCTCTGGCATTGTTGTGCTTATTACTTTTCCTTTAAGATCATAAAGAGTTAAATAAACAGCTAATTCTTCCGTATCAAGTTCTACCAAATTATCTTCTTTTTTACTATCTTTAGCATACACAATAATATCATGCTCATTAAAAAAATTACCTATTTTTATTAAATTAACACCATTACAAACAATAGCTAAACCAAGTAATAATATAGCTATTTTAATTCCCTTATTAACATAAAATCTTTTTTTTATAACTATAAAAATTAATAATATAAAAATCAAAAGTACACTTAATAACTTCATAAACACCTATTCCTTAACTATCCTACTTCTTATTATTAATCTTAACAATTAAGGAAATTTAATACCTAAATTTTCCTTATCACAAATTATCAATGTATAGTAAGACACGAAAAAAGATGATTTTTCATCATCTTTTTAATCTTTTATTTTACGTGTTTTAAAATATCTCGCGCTGCTACTAAACCAGTTGCAGCGGCTGTTACAATATTACCTGCTTTACCAGCTCCATCACCTATAAAATAAATATTATCCTTTTTTAATTTAAAATTATTATCCGTTTCAATTTCATTACTAAAGAATTTTATTTCTGGTCCATACAACAACGTATCATCATTATTAACACCTGGAATTATTTTATCTAATGTTTCTAAACCTTCTAAAATATTTGTAATAATACGATGTGGTAATACTAAAGCTAAATCACCTGCTACACAATCCTTTAATGTTGGTTCAATAAAACCTTTATTTATACGATGCCAATCACTTCGACGACCATTTTTCAAATCACGCAACGATTGAATAATTGGCTTTCCATCACCCAAAACATTAGCAATTCTTGCAATACTTTCTCCATACAATCTAGTATTAGTAACAGGTTCAGTTAAATTTACTTTTGAAATAAAAGCAAAATTAGTATTGTTTGATTTCACTTCTTTTAAAGCATGACCATTAACACAAATATAACCATAATAATTTTCCTTAGCTACAAACCCACCGGGATTCGTACAAAATGTTCTAATTTCATCACCATAAGTTTTAGTTTTTATAAAAATAGTTGGATCATAAATTACCCCTGTAATTTCTTCCATAATATCTTTTCTAACTTCAACACGTACCCCTATTTCGATACTTTGTGATAAATAAGGGATATCATATTTATCAGCCAATTCTTGAATCCATTTAGCTCCTGTTCGACCTGGAGCTACTATAACATTAGTTCCGGTTATTACTTCATTCTTACCCATTGTTTCATAAGTTATTTTATGTTCATCTTCCGTTATTGTTTTTATATCAATAACATTTGCTTTATCTATTAAAGTAACTCCATTATCAACTAAATAATCACACAAATCATCAATATAAGTTGGTAAATGATCGCTACCTAAATGTTTTTGTTTAATAATTAATAATTTAGCTCCTGCTACTGCTACTTTCTTCCTTATTTCCATTGCTTCCGTCATATTAGATGGAAAAACTTCGGCATTCATTTTAAATTTATTAAATATTTCTTCTGTTTCATCAATTAGCTTAAGAGCTTCTGACTCTAACATGTATTTTGTTAAATCACTCTTACCAAGTTTAGGAATAAAATTAAGTTTGCCATCACTAAACGTTCCAGCTCCACCATATCCTGATAAGATTGCACAAGGGTTGCAATTTTGACATGCTACACCCATTTTATTCATTGGACAAACACGTCTTTTTACTCTAAATCCTTTATCTAAAACTGCTATTTTCAAATTTTTATTATTACTAATTAATTCATAAGCACTAAACAATCCTGCTGGTCCAGCACCTATAATTACGACATCATATTTCATTTTCTACCCTCCTAACAAATTCTAACATAAAAAAAAGAAAAGTTCTACTTCAAACTTTTCCTTATACTACTCAATTCTTCATTAAATACTTTATCAAAATTTTCTTGATATATCCCTAAATTAATAAGCATATCTAAGGTTGTCATTTCATGATTTAAAACTTTCTTTATTGCTGATAAAACTAAATTAGGATCACTTTTATAAACATTAAATAAAACTAAAGAATAATAAAAACTATTTAGATATTGTCCACTTCTTCCTTGTAACACTTTATATAATTCTGCATCATTTCTACTTCTTGTTATATTAGCGGTCGCCATATTATAATTATTTTTTTCAAGCATTAATAAACTCATCCTAATATTTAAAAAATCCTTTTTTCGTTCGGTATCATTAGAAATTTGAACTAATTCATAAAACATTGGAATAACATCAGATAAAGAATTAATTAAAATATATTCTTGATAGTTCGTTTCTTTTAAAGCATGAATAAATTCATGCGCTAAAAAGATATCAGCTGATGAAGCATCTAAATACTGTGGAATTTTAAAATGATCAATTTTTCCAGAACTTTGATCAACTTCCATTGTTTCATCAGAAACATCAAATGAAATATTACAAGCATACGCAAGACTAGTAGGATCAATTGGCATAAATTTTATTGTTGAAAAATTTTTGGCGGCAATAACAACATCACTACCTAATATTTTAATATTATTAAGAGCATCATTAAAAGCCGTATTTAAATTAACAACTCTTTCTACTCTAATAGCACCAGTTTTAACATTTGTTAATTGTCTAGCAACATAACTGGCTACTTTCTTATCTTTACCTTCCATTTTTTTGGCACCTAAAATATCAAGAATTCTTTTTTCTGCCTTTAAACGTTCTCTTAAAACCTTTTCCATAATATCCCCCTTTTTATTTCTAAAAATATTATAATTAAAAGCCAACATTTTGCCAAATTTTCCTATAAAAAAAGAATAATTTCTTATTCTTTAAAAGTAAACATATAATCTAAAATTTGCACATCATCACCACGCTTAGCTCCTAAACGTTCTAGTTCGTCATCTATTCCCATTCCTTTTAATTTTCGAGCAAAACGACGCGTTGACTCATCTTCTTGAAACTTAGTCATCAATAATAATTTTTCTATTTCATCACCCTTAATAATCCATACGCCTTCTTCGTCTCTTGTAATAGTGTAAGGTTTTTCATTTTTAAATTTATAAATAATATGACTTTCATAACTTGTTTCTTCATAAAGTGGTTCTAACATTACATTATCAAGCATATCTGCTAATCTTATAATTAATTCATTAATTCCTTGATTATTCATAGCACTAATTTCTATTATTTCTACATTCGGATATTTCTCACGGAATTTTTGCAAATTTTCTGAAGCATTTGGCAAATCCATCTTATTAGCAATAACTAATTCTGGCTTACGCGCTAACTTTTCATCATATTTTTCCATTTCTTTTCTAATAGCTTCATAATCGTCTACTGGATTACGTCCTTCAAAAGCTCCCATATCAATAACATGACCAATAATTTTGTTACGCATAGCATGTTTCAGAAACTTCTCCCCTAAACCAGCTCCTTCTGCAGCGCCTTCAATGAGTCCAGGTAAATCAGCCATTACAAAGTTACGGCCATCTTGTAGCTTTACAACCCCTAAATTAGGAGATAATGTCGTAAAATGATAAGCAGCTATTTTAGGACTAGCATTACTAATTAACGATAACAAAGTACTTTTACCAACACTTGGCATTCCCACTAAACCAACATCTGCTAAAACTTTTAATTCACATTTAACGATACGTGCTTCCCCTGGTTCACCATATTCACTCATCTTAGGTGCAGGATCTTGCTGCGTAGCAAAAGCTTTATTTCCACGACCGCCACGACCCCCATGGCAAACAACAAAAGAATCTCCTTCTTTAACTAAGTCGCAAATAACTAAACCAGTAGCATCGTCAATTAAAGTTGTTCCCATGGGTACTTTAACAATAACAGCAGGCGCATTAGCCCCATGACGATTACTTCCTTTACCATTAACACCTTTTTCACCCTTTATTATTTTCTTATACTTTAAATCAACAAGAGTCTTTAAGCCTTTTTCGGTTTCAAAAATAATATCAGCACCTTTACCACCATTACCACCATTTGGTCCACCTAAAGGGACAAACTTTTCTCTTCTAAAAGAAGTACAACCATCTCCACCTTTACCAGCAATAAGTTCTATTTTTACTTCATCTACAAACATATAAATTCCTTCTTTCAGTAACCCCTAAATTTCTTAAAATATTATATCATAAATAAAAGACCTTTATAAGGTCCTTTATCATTAAGCTTCGTATACGCTTACTTTTTTCTTGTCTTTACCATATCTCTCGAATTTTACAACTCCAGAAATTTTAGCAAATAGAGTATGATCTTTACCCATTCCAACATTTTCACCTGGATAAATCTTAGTTCCTCTTTGACGGTATAGAATGCTTCCTGCTGATACTACTTGTCCATCAGCAGCTTTAGCACCTAATCTACGACCTATTGAATCACGACCGTTTTGAGTAGAACCTTGAGCTTTAACGTGAGCGAATAATTGGATATTTAAACTTAATCTTTGCATATTCTTAATCCTCATTTCTAATCTCAATATTTTTAGGATATTGTTCTTTTAATTCATCGAACATTATTAGCATATTTTCAAAAAGTTTTTGATTAACTAATGTATCCTTTAAAGTTCTGATTTTCAATAAACCAGCTTTCTCCTCGTAATCAATTGATTCATCTAAACACGAAATAGCATTAATAGTTGTTATTGCAATACTACTTACAGCAGCACAAACAATATCCTTGCCACTAACATCGTAATTAGCATGACCCTTTATTACAATTTCATAAATTTTCCCATGACTTATTTTGATATTAACTTTAATCATAATTATTTAACAATTTTCTTAACAGTTAACTTTGTATATGGTTGTCTATGACCTTGTTTCTTACGGAATTTCTTCTTAGGTCTGTATTTGAAAACAACAACTTTCTTTTGTTTTCCTTGTTTTTCAACAGAACAAACAACTTTTGCACCGTCAACAACTGGTGTTCCAGCTACACCATCAACGTATAATACTTGATCAAAAGTAACTTCAGTACCAACTTCAGCATCAAGTTTTTCTACATAAATAGTTTCGCCTTCAGAAACATAATATTGTTTTCCGCCAGTAACAAATATAGCTTTCATCTTCATACCTCCTATAAATTTTAAGACTCGCCCTAAAGGTGGTAATAATACACTTAAACCTCTTTGGTGCGGTGTTTGAAAGCTCATCCTTCAAAACAACTAAGATTATAACAGAGGAATAATAGAAAGTCAAATGAATTCCGCAAGTTAATCCATTCCAAAGTATGAAAATTTGCAAGACAAAACCATTACATAATTAAAAATGTTAATCCTCTTAAAAATTCTTTATAATAAATTATTAAAAAATTTAAAAAAGCAATTAAAAAGGCATCTATCTTAAAGCTTGTGCACTTTTAGAAAGCACCGCATTCATTACCCTAATTATTTTTTCATCATTAATATTGATTATTTTATAATGATTATCAATATTTATAATTTCTGCTCCATAAATAGGATAACTATTGTTACCATCTTTTTCATAATCTGTATATATAATATACATTCTATTATTTTTAGTATCTTTAAATGTCCCTAATACTTCACAACTTTTAAAAGCTTCACCTATCTTTAAATTAAAAGACATTCCTTCATTAATAACAAGTCCCATAAAATCACCCTATTATTCAATACTTTCTATAATCTTTGCTAAATCATCGCCAAAATAATCAATTTCTAAATTATTATATTTTGAATTTGGTAGATCAATTGAATTTTTAATTGTTGCAACCAATTGAAAAGGTAAAACATAAATCATACATGAAATTCCTTCTACTTCTCCTGCAAAATTTAAATGTCCAGATATAGACGATGTTATAGAGGAAGTCATAAATCCAGCTGTATCTATTAACATTGCTTTTTCCTGTTCTTTTATTTTTTCATAATCTTCTGTATTATCTTTATCCTTTAATAAAGAAGGCATTAAAATATATTGACCATCAACATTTTTTAAGGTAGATGTATCACTACTATTATTATTAGATAAACCAAATGTCTCATTAAACTTATTTAATTTACCTTTTTCGATATCTAAATCAATTAACAAATTATTTTTCTTTGTTAAGTCAGCTGTTAAATCTATTTTTTGTTGCAAACGTTTAATTAAATTTAGATAATCATTTGTTATAATATTTTTATTTTTTTTAGCATCTTTACTAAGTTCTTTTATTTCTTTTCTTAAAAATAATATACGAGCATTTATTGCTTTCATATCTTCTCTCATATCAATAACATCTACTGAATATTCGTCCATATTACCAACCTCTATTATAATAAATAATATCATAAATTATGAAAAAAATCTTTATCTTTAAAGTATCTTTTCTTAATAAAATCTCGTTCATTAGAATAACAATGTCCTACCTTAAAATAATAATATCTTTCTAACATCATTTTTTCCACATTCTTACAATCACTAACAATTTTATTATAATAATGATTATACAAAACTCTTTCTAAATAAAATTTAT
>UWSL01000030.1 GCA_900552975.1 uncultured Mycoplasmatota bacterium
TAAATTTAATAAGATTTTATTATTTTTTAAAACACTTATTTTTTTTGAAGTTTCGTCAATAATCATTTTATAATTACCTAATGTATTTATCTTCATTGTATTTGAATTATGTAAGTCATATTCTTTTTCATGATAATCAAGAACAAAACCTGTTACATTATCACAGTTATTATCAAAAAGAGCCATCTTTCCTTGTCTTACCATTAAGTAATTATTTTTAAAAGGAATTATCATTTCGTATTTTGGTTTAACTAATTCACTCTCTACTGAAATAATTCCATAATTATCTTTCTCATCTTGAACAATATAGTTTCCATTAATGGTTGAAATAATATTATTGTATTTACAATCAATTATTTCTTCACCTTGAAAATTTATAACTCCGAACTTATTAGATGCATCAGCTACAACTAAAGAATTAGTATTAGTATAATAAATATCATTTTTATAATAATCACCAATTAATTTAAGATTATCTACATTAACGGGTATATTATTTTCTAAATTAAAAATATCAAAGCCATCGTCTTTTACTTGAACAAATCCAACTATAACATCTTCATTTCCTTGTAAAATTAAAGGTTTTATATAATCTATTTTTTCAACTGTATATTTTTTTTCAATTTTATTTCCATTAAACAAATAAACATTTAAATTATTATTAATTATATTATAAAATAGGATCTTATCATCCTTTGTCTTATAAATATCATTATATGAAATACCGGTTTCATTTAAATAAATTTCTTCACCTTTATCATTTACAATACCATAAATTTTATGATCCAAAATTTCTACAAAATATTTATCAAATCTTAAAATTTCATAATCAGAAACATATAATTGTGACAAATTAACTTTGACTTTATCCTTTTCTTCATTTTTATCTTTATAAGTAAAAACACCTAAACATAAAACTACTATCAGTAGTACTATAACAACTATAACTAACAAAATTTTATTTTTATTTTCATTCATAATATCACATCATTTAAATAATACCATAAACCCTTAAAAAAAAGAAGATAATTTACATATCTTCTTTCTCCTATTTACTTTGAACAGCAATGACTAGCTTACCGTTATTAGCAGTTGCAAATCTACCATCTTTATAATAATGTAAAAATGCATCATCATACTCTAATTTAGAAGTCAAATCATCTTGAACAGCCTTACCATCCATATATGTTACTTCTTGATTTTTCAAATCTACATTAATTGTTAAATTATTTAAAGTAACCACATATGTTGCATCGTCTAACTCTTTACCAGTTTCATAATCAAAATATAAAGTTGTATATCTTGTAGTAACTGCAATTACATGTTCATATTTTAAACATCCAACAACAGAATCTTCAAGATCATAATCTTTCAAAGATATTTTTGATTTTTCAACTAAATTTTCATCATAAACAGTTATTTCTTTTTTTATTTCATCAAATGAATAAGCCAATCCTTTATTTATATCAAAGTTAACATTTTTAATTTGAGTATACTTTCCATCACTACCTATAATATAAACATCATTTTTAACATGAGAAGTTTTATCAGAACCTGTGACAAAAACATTATCTTTTGTAAGTAAAACATATTTATCATTAT
This sequence comes from uncultured Mycoplasmatota bacterium, assembly GCA_900552975.1. Taxonomy (GTDB): domain Bacteria; phylum Bacillota_I; class Bacilli_A; order RF39; family UBA660; genus Coprovivens. The sequence goes on from UWSL01000030.1 coordinate 1,603, forward strand.
ATTTTTGAGCTGCAAATGAATTAAATCCTCTTTCAGATACTCGATAATCATATCCATCTGTCGTTAATGCATTTTCAAAATCGAAATCAAATCCGGTAAATAATTTATAATTTTTATCCATTAAAGCCATTTTTTTACCTTTTCCAACCACATAGAAACCATCGTTAGCTTCAATAAAATCATATTCATAATCTATCAATTTTTTTAATTTAGCAGTTATAAGAGCAGCTTTTTTATTTTTTACGGCCACAAAATTATTATCAGTAGTCGTTACAAGTTGTTCATAATCAAATCCTAAAACTAATTTACCGGTCTTCAAATCAATAGCGCCATACTTTTTAACTCCATCAGTAGTTTTACTTACAACAATATAATTACTTGAACTATTTATCTTATTATAGTGACTTTCTTTGTCACCCTCAACAGTATAATCACCACAATCAATTTTCTTTTTGTTTTCAACTAAATAAACTTGACTATTTACTTTTTCATCCTCTTCTGGATCATAACCATCTACTGGATTTTTAGCATATCCTAATAAATCTCCATTATTTAAAACAATAGGCGTAAACATATAGCCTTTTTCTTCTTCCGAATAAACATTATTTATTTTACCATCTTCAAATACTTTTAACTCTAATCTATTAGAAGAGCTTTCATCATCAGAAATAAGTACTTCTAAATATAATTTACCATCAACACCAGTATAAACACTACTATATTCAAATCCTGAATCAAATTTAGCTAACTCCTTACCATTACTATCTAAAATAGCATATATTTTATTATAATCTGTTCCTTTTGAGGAACCAGATACTAAAATATAATCACTCAAAAAACTATATGAAGCATTTGCTTTTTCATAACTAACAAACTTCAATTTATCATTTTTTGACACTTTTTTCACTTCATTATCATCTACATTTTTGTCAGGTGCTTTATATATTTTTGTGTACCAAACAAAAGACCCTCCTAAAATAATTAAGACTAGAAATACAATACTTAAAAATACTAAGCCCTTTCTACTCTTTTTTTTGCTTTCTTCGCTTCGTCTTTCTTTCTTAATTGAAGTTTTTTTATTATTTGTCTCATCTACAATTTTAGCCTCTTTTTTCTTCATAAATTCACCTCTACTTTTTATATTATATCATTCTCATCCCATAAAAAAAAGAAGATTCTACTCTTCAATTTCAAAATTCTCTAATTCTCCATTTTCTTTTAATATTTGATTTACTTTTTCGGTTGCATTATTTAACTTTTCACTGCAACTTTTAGCTAGTCTCATAGCTGTACTATATTTATCTATTGCTTTATCTAAATCAACATTACCATTTTCTAATTCTTTAACAATATTTTCCAATTCAACTAATGATTCTTCAAATGTTTTTTCATTTTCGTTTTCTTTTTTCATAATTTACTCCCTTTCACTTACTATCGCTTTTATCTTTCCTTCATGTAATCTTATTTCAAGTATATCTTTTTCTTTAACATCTTTACTACTTTTTATAATTTTTCCATTCATCGATACTAAACTATATCCATTATTTAAAATATTAAGTGGATTTAATAATTCTAATTTATTAACTAACAAATTATAACGATACTTTCCATTATCTAAATAACTTACAACTATCTTCTGTAATTGTTCTACATAATTATTTAATTTTTCTTGTTTAATCATATATAAAGACAACGGATTTTTTAGAACAAAACTATCTTTAACATGATTTAATTTAATTCTACTTTCATTTAATTTATTAGTAATATACTTATTAAGAATATCTATATAACCATCCAATTTTTGTTCCTTCACTTCATATAAAGCTAATGGATTTCTTAATACGTAAGATTCTTTTAAATGTTCCAATTTTTTATTATTTAGATTTAATAAATTATTTATACTTTCATTTACCCTTATTTTATATTGATTAATTAAATTATTAACATCAACTAAATTAGGTACAGCCATCTCTGCTGCTCCCGTTGGTGTTGGCGCACGTAAATCAGCAACAAAATCAGCTATTGTAAAATCAACTTCATGCCCTACCGCAGAAATTACAGGAATTTTAGATGCATAAATAGCTCGCGCTACACATTCTTCATTAAAAGCCCATAAATCTTCAATAGAGCCTCCACCTCGACCACAAATCAAAACATCTAAATCAAAGTCCTGTGCTCTTTGAAGCTGATAAACAATACTTTCTTTTGCGCCAACTCCTTGAACTAAAGCCGGAAATAATATAGTTTGACATATTGGATATCTACGCTTTATTGTACTTAAAATATCACGAATTGCTGCTCCTGTACTAGCTGTTATAATCCCTATTTTTCTAGGATATTTAGGAATAGGTCTCTTATGTTCTAAATCAAATAACCCTTCAGCTTTTAATTTATTTTTTAATTTTTCATATTCCAAATATAAATTACCTATTCCATCCAAATCCATTTGTTCAACATAGATTTGATAACCACCTGTTGCTTCATAAACCGTAACTCTTCCACAAACTAAAACTTTCATTCCATCTTCCGGTTCAAATAATAATTTACTAGCTGCAGAAGAAAACATTACTGCTGCAATACGACTATTTTCATCTTTCAAAGTAAAATAAAGATGACCACGAGTATGATGTTTATAATTACTAATTTCTCCTTTAATATAAACTCTATTCAATTCTGGTTTATTATCAAACATATTTTTTATTGCTCTATTTAAAGCTGTAATACTATAATACTTAATATCCATATTCCCACCATACCCATTATACCAAACAATAGTTTGTAACTCAATATCTTATCTGTAATTTTTTTGTAAAACCATCTGCAAAATCACTAAAACGATCTTCTCTCTTAATACCTAGATTTCTTTCTAGTAATTCATCAAGTAATAAATTAGTATCACCAAAAAACAAAAAACTATCATCAGTTTCTAAAAAATAATAAACATTGTTCTCATCTGTAATAATAAACAATTTATAATAAACTATTTCATTTTTTAAATTACAAAGAGTTAATGATTTATAATTACTACGCTTAACATCAAAGAAAACTTGTTCACCTAGTTTATTAATAAGTTGCTTTTTTTCAACCGGTGTATTAACAGAATTAATTCCTTTTAATCTTTGCAATAAAGCTAAACGATAATTTATATCATCTGCGGAAAATTTTCCAACTATTCCAGTATTATTTTTTATTCTTTTATGCACTGAATCAGCTATTTTCTTAATTCTTTCATCAGGAATTATTTTACGATTAGTTTTTTGATAAACTTTTAAAATTGTATTTTCTAAATCTTCTTTTTCTCTTTCTGTTGCAAATTCATTTAAAGGATTAGATCCTGATATCAAAGAAAATTGTTTTATTTTAAAGCCACTTTTTATATTAGTTAAATCCGATAAAAAATATTGATGATCCCAAACTCCATATATTGTAGCATCTGCTACATATGTAATATTATCAATTTCTAAAGCTACATAATAATGGGCTTCTTCACTTACTACCTTTGCTTTTATTCCATAACGTTTCAATAATTTAACATATATTGTAGCCCATTCACTACATATTACATAATTTTTTAATAAATTTACATTAACAAAACCTAATGTTTTTCTATAATCTCTATAAAAATCATATTGTTCATTATATTTTAAAACATTTCCCAATAACAAATATAAATTAATAGCTTGTTCTAACTTATTATCTAAAGGAATCATTTTTTCATCAACATAATTTATTATTTCTTCGTCTACTAACCGACGAATTTTTTTTAAAAAACCCTCTATTTTTTCCATTTTATTACATCTTTTCTCTTATAAATTAAAAAAATATAATCTAACTTTAGACTATATTTCATTATTAATTTTATCTAATACTGCATTTATAATCTTTCTGACATTGTCATCACTATATTTTTTAGCCAGTTCAATTGCTTCATTAATAGCAACAATATTTGGTGTATCTTCTTCATATAATAATTCATAAATACCCATTCTTAAAATTGCAGCTCCTGTTTTATCAATTCGATTAATAGTCCAGTCATTCATTTTTTCATTAGCTAGCTCATCAATCTCATTTTTATGTGTCATAACACCATAAACAATATTTCTAGCAAATTCATTATCTATTTCTAAATTATCACTAATCAAATTTTCAATATTAAAATCAACTTTATTATTTTCCATAATATCAATTTGATATAAAATAACCATTGCTTTTTCTCTTAATTCACTTCTAGATTTTCCCATACTTGCACCTCTCAAAAAATTATAACACAATTTACTAATTTAGAATATCTTTTTCCTAACCTTCATACATTTTTATTAAATTAGGAATATAAGAACGTGTCATATAACTAGAATAAGTATCTTTCATTGAATTTAATATTTCTAAGAATGTCTTTTTACCTAAAACACCACGTTTTTTTATTCCTTTTGATGGCGCTTCAACTACATATAATTTACCTTCTAAATATTTTTCAAGATCAAGTAATAAACATATGTCTTGATCCCTAGCTATTATTACATAATCCTTATTATCAGCTAAATTAGTTACAATAAATCCTAACGAACCATATTTAACTTTTTCTTCTTCATCGCAATCACATAAATCATTAACATCATTATAAGCTGGAACTGCAGTAAATGCTTTCATTAAAGAGTCTATATAAATTTTTTCTTTTTCAGAAGCACCATACTTAGGCTTAAAATCTTTAGAACTTTTTGGTATTGTTATTGTCTCTTCAAATAATGCTTTAAATTTCTTACCATTTATTACAATATCTCTTTTTTTATTTTTAGAATCTTTCGATGCTAATTTAAACGCTTGATAAGCATTTTCTAATTCTTCATAGATATAATAAAAATTACCATTTTGAACTACACTTCCAACATGCATACTCTTATGAAATTGAACTTCTTCAGCATACTTTTCAAGTAATGACTTTAAAGTTTGTAACGTTTGTGCATCAACTGCACCAAGTTTTATAAGCACTTCATTTTTAGAAATTTCTCTAAAATTTTGTAAACTTGTATAATAATCTTTATTATCAAAAAAGATATTAGTTTTACCTTGACTGCTCATTGGTAAAACCCCATATTTATCTTCCATACTAGAAAGAACTAAATATTTTTTATCATTATTTTTAACTACATCTCCACAATTAATACTATCTTCTTTTTTCACACATCTTTTCATTTTATCAACAATTCTTAAATAATCTTGTTCATTAAGTTTTCCTTCTTTACTTAAAACTAAATGTTCTTTCATCAAACAACTTTGAAAAAATGAAAAATATATATCTTTTTCTAAATCATATTCTAAAGCATCTATTCTAAAATAACTATATTTAGAACTATTATCTGGAACATCACTCGTTCCATATAAACAATGAATTTCTTTTTCATTTTGGTTTAAAACTAAAAAATAACCTGTTCTATGATCAAGTGGTAATTTTCTTTTTTCTTGATTATTAGTATATCTTTTACCATATATAATATCTCCGAAATTAAAATCTCCATTACTTATTTCTATATTATTTAAATCTATATTATTATCTTGTAAAGTTGTTTTCAACTTTTTTTCTGTCTTTTCCATAATGCCTCCTAATTGCATATTCCTATTATACAGAATTCTAAAAATTCCACAATAAAAAAATGTCTTTTGGACACTTTTTATTATAAGTTCTGTAAAAATTCATCAAAAAATTGTCTAACTTTTTGTGGTTTAGTAAACTTTAACAATCCCTTAGTCAACTTATAAAAATTTTCTAAATACAATAATTCTTCTTGGTTATCTGTATATTTCTTTAAATCCTCTAGTTTTATCGATTTTTTTAAATAAAATGGTCTTAATCTTTTATCTAATGGATCATACCCATCTATTTTGACGCGATACCAAGCTCCTATGCCATCAACATATTCATATATCATTCCTGGACATTCATAGTCACAATAATATCTTTCTAAAACTTTAACAAAAGGTAAGTCAAAAGTCATTAAATCAGTTTCTTTATTCTTCCTTGTATCTTTTAAAATTTCATCATGAAAATTATTAGTTTCGATAACAACAATCTCATCATCTTTCTTAAAAACCTTAATAATAACTCTTTCTTCTTTCTTTATTTTATCTTTTAATAAAGCTGCATAAACATTATGATGCATTAAATCAGTAAGTCCATAAAAATAATCTTTACGATACATAAAAACCTCTTCTTATTATTATTTCTTTGATAATTCTTTCAATTCATATAGTAAATTCATTGCTTCCATTGGTGTTACTTTCAAAGGATCGATTTCTTCTAATTTATTTAACACTTCATTATTTTCAGAAGTTTCTGCAAAATCAAAAGCAACCTGCGTATTAAATGAAATCGGATGTTCTTTATCTTGATTCTCATACAAATTTAATATTTCTTGAGCTCGTCCTAATAGCTCTTTAGGCATTCCGGCTAATTTAGCAACATGAATACCATAACTACGATCAACAGCTCCTGGTTTTACCTTATGCAAGAAAGTAACATTACCATCTTTTTCAATTGCTTCAACATGAACATTACATATTCCTTTATTTTTTTCAGCTAAAGATGTTAGTTCATGATAATGAGTACTGAATAAAGTTTTACAACCAATATTATTATTAACATATTCTAAGATAGCTTGAGCTAAACTCATTCCATCATATGTTGCTGTACCACGACCTAATTCATCAAATAAGATAAGAGAATCACTTGTTGCATTGCAAATTGCCTTTTTTGCTTCTTTCATTTCAACCATAAATGTTGACTCTCCAGAAACTAAATCATCTGAAGCCCCAATTCTTGTAAATATCTTATCAAAAATTGGTAACTTACATACTTTAGCAGGTACAAAAGATCCCATCTGAGCCATTATAATAATAATTGCCAATTGACGCATAAACGTTGATTTACCACTCATATTAGGACCCGTAATTAAAATCGTATTAACATCTTCATTCATCATACAATCATTGGCTACATATTCTTCTTTTGATACCTTTTCCACTACTGGATGACGACCATCAACAATTTCTACACGACTTTCATTTAATAATTCTGGTCTAACTAAATTATTTTCTTCTGAAACAACCGCCAAACTAATAATTGCATCAAGTTCACTTAATGTTGCCGCAATCGCTTTCAAATTAAAGATTTCTTTTTTAATTTCTTCTTTAATTTCTAAGAATAAATTATATTCTAATTCTACAATTTTCTCTTCAGCATTTAATACCAAAGCTTCTTTTTCTTTAAGAAGTGGACTAATAAAACGCTCACAATTAGTTAATGTTTGTCTTCTCTCATAACCATATTCATCTTTAACTTGATCTACTTGACCTTTACTCACTTCAATATAATATCCAAAGACCTTTGTATATCCAACTTTTAAATTTTTAATACCTGTTCGTTCTCTTTCTTGCTCTTCTAAAGAAGCAATAAACTCTTTACCACCACTTCTAATCGCTTTTAATTCATCAAGTTCTTTATTATAACCATCTTTAATTAAATAACCTTCTTTTAAAGTAACTGGAGGCGTTTCATAAATACTTTTCTCTAACAAATCACATAATTCATCTTCGTCTTTAAAAGTCATATCAAAACCCAATTTTTCAACTCTTACCCTGATTTCTGGTAAAGTCTTTAAACTAGTCTTAATTTGTAACACATCACGTGCATTCAAACTACCAGTTGTTGCTTTCCCACACAATCTTTCTAAATCGTAAACATCATAAAGCAAATTACGAAGTTCTTCTTTAATAATAAATTCATCACGTAACTTATCAATCATATCATAACGTTTGATAATCTCTTGAGAATCCTTTAAAGGATTCATCAACCAACTCTTTAAGCAACGACTTCCCATTGCTGTCTTCGTTTTATCTAAAAGCCAAATCAAACTATAAGTACGTTCCTTTAATCTTAAAGTTTCAACTAATTCTAAATTACGAACGGTATGAACATCCATTTCTAAATATAAATCAGGATTAACAATATTAGCACTTTTAATATGTGACAAATCTTTTAATTGACGGACTACCAAATAATAAAACAAATGCTTAATACCTGTAATAAAACGCATATCATGAATATTCTTATATAAATATTCATACCCCTTTTCTAAATAATCATTTGAATAAGTAATATCAATTCCATAATTATCTTTTAAAGTTGCAAAAAAAGTATCACTATTATCAGCCAAAACTACTTCTTTAATTCCTAAATTTAAAATACTATTTAATAAACTTTCTTGATCATGTTTTATTTCTAAAATATTTAAAGAACCAGTTGATATATCACTATACGTTAAAATATAACTATTATTAAAATCTAAAACACTTCCAATATAGTTATTATCATGTTCTGATAACATTTCATAGTCAACAACTGTTCCTTTACTTATAACTTGAACAACACCTCTTTTGACCATTCCTTTAGCTTGTTTAGGATCTTCTAATTGTTCGCATAACGCAACTTTATAGCCTTTACTAACTAATTTTTCAATATAAGGACGTACACTATGAAAAGGTACTCCACACATTGGAACACGTTCATCTAACCCAGCATTTTTACCAGTCAACGTAAGCTCTAACTCACGACTACATAAAATACCATCTTCAAAAAAAAGTTCATAAAAATCTCCCAAACGATAAAACAATAATTCATCAGGATATTGATCCTTTATTTCCATATATTGTTTCATTCCTGGACTTAATTTACTTCTATCTACTTCTAATCTCTTCATATCCACCACAAAGGTTATTATAACAAAGTAATCACAAAAAAAGAAGAGTTTTCTTACCTACTCTTCATTTATAATATAAGGATCATCAGCACTACCTGAACCACTCATATTTTTAACTAAAACATTAATAACTGGTCTTACTCCAACTGTTTCATTTTTACTAACAGAACCAATAATTCCTTCATTTTTAACAGCCCAAACACCGCCAGTATCATTTTCATTCATCGTTAAATAAGTTCCATATAAATAACTTTCTTTAGTAATCTTATTTCCTTTATTAATACTCATAATTTCATTAACACTTAAAGTTCCAACTTTACCATACCAATAACCATTAAAATTAACTAAACTATTATTAAAATCTTCCCCATATGAACTATATTCTTGATTATCAAAATCTTTTTCAACAATATAATCAACACCACTCAAATTAGCATTAAACCAATTATTCAATGAATTATATAAATTACTATTCAAATAATCAGTATCTCCATAATTTATATCATCTAAAACTGAATCTAAAACTAAGCGATAAGTCCCATCACCATTTATACGAACAATTCTAAAAGTTAAGTAATTAACTCTTACATAATTATTATCAGCAGTACTTTTAAAATAATAAGAAATCCCATCATTATCTGGAATAGTTTCAAGAGAATTTAAATCAATTTGTGATTTTGCTTCATCAACATTAAATACTAAGTCACAAGTTATATCTTTATCTATCTTAGTTATATAAGCTATTCTATCTTCTATATTATAACCAAAATTACCACCATCACAAGTTATATAAGCCGTTTTATAATTACTATCTATAACGTCTGTAAAAGTACTACCAACAACTTTTTTTACATAAACAGACTGATAACCATTTTCAATATTTATCTTTATTGTATGTTCTTGATCATATTCATTAATAGAATAGGAAGTATTTAACCCAATCACTAAAGAAAGACCAATTACTAAAGCATAAACACTTTTACGTAAATCCCAATGAAAATTAATTTTCCTTTCCTTACCTTGTATCTTAGCTAATTCTTTTTCGATATTAAATCTCTCCATAACTAGCCCTCCATATCATAATTAATATTACTATAATATTGCTAAAAAATCAACCAATGAAAAAAAGAATCATCAGATTCTTTATGTACTAAATACAACCAAAAGAGCTAACATCGACAATAAGAAAATAACTAAATATCTCTTTTTACTTTCTATCATGAATTCCATCCTTTCAAGTTCATTTTCAATTATACACATACCACAGATGTAATTCAACATTCACTTCAAAATATTAGCTTATTTGACGTCAATTATTTTAAGTTTTTCTCTTTTAAAACATGATGATGAAATCTTTTATCAAAAGATTGCTTTAATTTACTTGGAACAACTTTAATACTCGGAAGTTCTTGACAACTATTAAATTTATCAACTAAAGTTACAATAAAACCTTCTTTGTATCTTGGGGGAACTATATTTAAAGGAAACATATGTCTTTTAATAGAATTCGTTATTTTTTTATCTTCTAATTCTGGAAAATATTTAACATAATTTTTCGAAGCAGCTAAAGCATGCGTAAAACCATGTTTTTTAAATAAAGAATGTTTTGTTCTAACTTCAATCAAATATTTTCCACCATCTAAATCTTCTAAATCTTTCGAATACATCCACGACCAAGGATAAAAGTCATGTAATAAACCAGCAATCGCACAAACACGTTCATCAGCTTTAAAAATTCTTCCTAATAAAAATGAACGAAAAGACACTAAAACTGAATGCTCCCAAACAGTTATATTATGATGATGAGGAAACAATTTTCTTTTTTGGAATTCATCATTTCGTAATATAGGTTCCACTATTTCATACCATTTTGGAAAGAAAGGATTCTTAACAATTTGATAATCTATATCTTTTATAACATCTTCACTATAATATTTCTTCATAATCATTTTCCTTCCAAATAATCAATAGCATCCTGTAACGTTTCAACACGAACAATTTCGATGTCATATTTTTTCTTTTTCTTAACTTCCATCGCTTCATCATAATTTTCTGCAGGAACTAAAAAGACATCGGCTTTATCTTTAACTGCTCCCATAATTTTAAATTTAACGCCACCAATTTCACCAACATTACCTGCTTCATCAATTGTTCCTGTTCCAACAACTTTTTTACCATTTGTTAAATCTTGATCAGTCAAAGCATTATATATCATAAGTGACATCATAAGTCCTCCACTTGGGCCTGATTCACTTGTTTTAGAATCAATCTTAACTTTTTTTTCAGAATCAATATCATAAGTCGTTAATGACATCAAACCAATTTTTGGTCCATCTTCAGTATCATAGACTTTAGCTGTAACATCAACTTTCTTTTCATCACGTAAAACCTTTAACTTAATACCGTCTCCGGCCTTTTTAGTTTTAACAATTTCTACCACTTTTTCTAAATTTTCAACAGTTTCTCCATCACATTCAATGATATCATCACCAATTTTAATATCTGTCTCAGCTTCTTTATCAACATAAACAACCGAATTATTTATCTTACTAATTGTATACTTAGTTCCCGAAGCATTCAAAGCAGCTAAAGTTGCAGCATTTTTACTCTGCTCTAAATAAATTTTATCTCGCAAATTAGAGTCTTCTAATGTTTCATTTTCATATATTAAATCACTTACTTTCAAGACTTCCCAATCTGGTATTATTAAACCTGCTAAAACATATAAAACACTTCCCTGAGAAACTTCTACATAAGCCATATTAAAAGATCCTTTAATATCTGGTTTCTTTCCATCAACAGTTATTCTATTACCTAAATCAATTGTTCCCCCTGGCATTTCAACTTCATAAGGTAACCTAACAAAATTTACTACAAAAAATATAATAAGTATTAAAAGAAACAACCAATTTTCTTTAATAAATTTTTTTAAACCAGCATATATCTTATTAAACATTATATCACCTCTTCAATTATATCATTTAAAAGGAAAATTTATGAAAAATATACTAAAACAAATAGTCTTATTGACAATTTTTTTATCAATTTTTTATTACTCCGTCAATTATAGCACATATATTTCTAAACAAATCATCTATTCTTGTGAAATTTGGTTAAAGAAAGTCGTTCCTTCTCTTTTTCTCTCCTTTATCTTAATAGACCTTTTAATAAATTCATCTCTACCATACTACCTTAATAAATACCTAAAAATTAATATTATCTATCTTATAAGTATTTTAGCAGGATCTCCATCAAATGCTTACATTCTCAAAAATTATAACCAAGACATAACTAAAATTATAAGCATCAATAAATATCCTTCACTTATTTTTACTTATAATTTTCTTAAAGTTATTTTCAATTCTCATATTGCTATAAAATTTATATTAATA
>UWSL01000031.1 GCA_900552975.1 uncultured Mycoplasmatota bacterium
TAAGAAAAATTAAAAAATTAAATTAAAAAATAGATTTTTTTCTTTAAAACAACCCGCCAATAACAAATAAAATTGGAGTTGAAATTAAGTACAACCGTGACAGCAGAAAGTTTGAGGCCGTCGGAATTACAATTTCAAGCGGAGAAAATAGTGTTGATGCTTTAATTCTGCAAACAGTTAATAAAGCTCTTGCTATGAACTTGAGCACAAATACCGATTCCTTTGCAAAACTACAGGGAAATCCGGTTCTGATTATACATTTATAAGCTAGAAGATGAGAATTTATTATGGAAAAAGAAAATAAATATTATATAAATTGTAATGAAGCAACTCAAAGCGGCCAAATAGTCGAAAGTAAAATAATTTCTTATTTAGAAAGTTACAACCAAACTCTAGCTTTAACATACATAAATGACCATCAACTTGATCCTACCAAAATATATAATAATGTTAATTATGAAATTGTTAAAACCGACGATAATAACTTAATGCTTACAACTTTAATTTCAATCGCTTTAACATATACCATAATGGCTATAACTATTACTGGAAGTAACATGGCGACTAGTGCCACCGTTTCCGAAAAGGAAAATGGAACATTAGAAACAATCTTAACACTTCCTATTAAAACAAATGAATTAATTTTAGGAAAGCACTTAGCAGCCACTATTATGGGATTTATCGTTTCATTATTTAGTTTAATCCTAACAGCTTTAACAATTAGTATTAGTAGTAAAGTATTCAAATCTTTCGCTTCATTTAAAATTACTTTTAGTTTTACAAGTATCATTTATAGTTTAATAACTATTCTAGCTGCTTCTATTTTAATCTCTGGTTTAGCTATTGCTCTTACTGCTTTGTGTAAAACCAACAAAGAAGCTCAATCAAAAGTTCAAATTTTGAATTTCCTTTCTTTAATTCCTATGTTTGTCTCATTACTAGAAGTAGAATTGAGTAAATTCTATTATCTAATTCCAATTTGTAACTATATACAAGTTTTAATGGATATTTTTGATAATAAAGCAAATATAGTAAATATTTTAATTGTTTTCCTCTCATCTATCTTCTATATTTTTATTATCATAAGGGCAATTATTGCTCAATATAAATCAGAAAAAGTATTATTTGCCAATTAAAAGATATAATAATATACAATTGCTATGATTTCATAAATGTATTATAATGTTTAAAGAATAAAAGGTGATGAAAATGCTAAAAGCTATATGTTTAGGTAGAGTAAAATATGACATAAATCTACTTGTTGAAAATATTCCTGAAGAAGGTTCGACGCAAGAATTTTTTGAAAAAACTGGTTGTGGTGGCGGTCTAGCTTCAAATGTTGCTGTAGGCTTAGGAAAATGGGGAATAAGTTGCGCTATATCTGGTGTTATCGGCAATGATGTTTATGGTAATAAAATAAAAGAAGATTTCGAAAAAGTTCATCTTGATACACGTTATCTTGAACCATCATATAACAATGACACTCCTTTATCTGCCATCATTATTAATAAAGCAAGCGGTAAACATACAATATATAATATGTCAGATAAATATGTTTCTCTAAAAAAATGTGATTTTGACTTTTCTCCTGATATTATCGTTGTCGATGGTTATGATGCCGTTGCATCTAAAAATCTATTAGAAAGATTCCCTCATACCATATCAATACTATGTACTAGTATTATTACCAAAGAAACAATTGACTTATGTCGTAAAGCTAAATACGTCATATGTTCTCAGGAATTTGCTGAAAATGTTGCTGGCATAAAAATTGATTTTCAAAATATGAAAACACTAGGTGAGGTATACCAAAAATTAAAAAAACGTTATTTAAAAACGGAATTTATTATCACTTTAGGAGAAAAAGGAACTCTATATTGTGTTAACAACCAAATTAAAGTTACACCAAGCTTAAAAGTAAATGTTATCGATACACACGGCTCTAAAGATTCATTCTGTATAGGTTTCGCTTATTCTATTGTTAATGATCAAGATTTAGAAAAAGCAGTTAAATATGGAAGTATAGCTGGTGGTTTAGCTACAACTAAAGTTGGTGCACGTTTAGCAATCCCTACATTAGAAGATGTCAAAAAAATATATGAACAAAATTATTAGAGATCCATTTACATGTAACCTGCCTCATCTTGACATTCATGGCGAAACAAGTATGACTTGTGTAGCTGTAATAAATAGTTTTTTAAAGGATAATTTAAAACTAAAAAGAAATAAAGTCATCATAGTTCATGGCAAAGGCCAAGGAATTTTACGAAAAACAACTCATCAACTATTAAAGAGCAATAAAAAAGTCATAAAATACTATATAGATGGTTTAAACGATGGTCAAACGATAGTTGAACTAGATATTACCTAATCAAAAAATATATTTATTGAAAACGTTTTAAAAGAAAAAACGTTTTTTTATTAAGTAGAATAAGGTAAATTACTTTGCTCTTTCTATCCAATAAACATTATCAAAAATCTTTTTAACATCATCTACTTTAATAATACAGAACATAATATTCAGATTATTTAAAACAGTTAACTCAAAATTATATAACTTTCAATAAAATATATTATTCAATATTTAATCTAATGCTTTAAGTAATAACAAAATTAAGGAAACTTGACATAAAACCATGAAAAATGCTATAATGAAACCCCATAAAAAAGCATATGTTAAAGCTAATACTACTTTTTAAGCATAAAATTGAGCAAAATTTGACGGGGATTCCCACGTATGCTATACTTCTAGCTAAGTAAAGGGAATTAGGGGGTATTTTTATGAAAGGATATGTCTTAGATTATATAAACGAAAATGAATTTAAAAAATTAGAAAGAGCATTAAAAAAATATAATATGCTTGCTTTCAAAAAATTAAATTTTGAATATTATCCAGCGTTAAGAAATGGTAATTTTGTTGGTAAAATGACTAGTCAAAATAAAAAGGCTGGTACTGAAACTTATGAGTTAAAATTACCAAGTGATCATATGTTTACACAAGTTCATGGTGATGTAAAACTAATCTATACTGTTTATGTAAAAGAACAAACTATAATGTTAAATACTATAACACCATCAGATATTTTACTTGAAGGACATAAATCAGAATTAACTACTTACAAAGGTATTATGATTTCAAATGCTAATAGAAAAGCAGATATGTTTAAAATTGACTTATTAAAAATGTTAGAAGATAAATAATTGTTTAAATTGTTTATCTTTTTTTTATTAAAAGTTGCGAATTTTACTTAAATAATATATTATATCTAGCACTAGGTGATATATATGAAAAAAAAGTATTTATATGGTGCATTAAATAGTCAACTTTCAATAATTTTATTTATTTTATTAGCTGCAATAACTTATTACATAAAACTACTTAAAGTTAATCAATTAATAACTTATAGTTTCATCTTCTTGATATTACATCTTCTTTTAACTAAGATGTACTTATCTCCAAAACAAATTCCATATAATTGTTCTATTTTTTTAACTTTTATCATAAATATTATCATCATAAATTCATTTGTTTTATTAAACTTGCATTATAACTTCATAGAAAATTTTTTAAATAATAAAACATATACAACATATAACCTTATTGTATTAAAAAAAACTACTACTTATAACACAATCGATAAATTAGAAAATAAAAATATTGGTTCAACAACAAATAACCAAATAATTTCCACACTAAAATACAATAACGTCAAATACAACGATACTGAAAAGTTATATGAAGCAATTATTAAAGGCGATGTTCAAGCTTTAATAATTCCTGAAACAGAATATCAAAAAAGTAAAGATACCAATCAATATTTACAAAAAACAAGAAGTATTAAAACTATAAGTTATGTAAAAGAATAAAATAGAAGTAAAGATTTTATAAAAATAACTTTTTATAGTTTCAAAAAACAAAAAATATGATATATTAATATCGACTCGGAGTGATAAAAATGGCAAAGAAAAAATCAAAGACCCAAAAGCAAAAAAAGAATCTAAAGAAAAAGATAAATAAAGTTACAACTACTAGCCAAGTTATCCCTAAAAATACTAATGTGCCTAAAACAAACACTACTAAAAAGCAGAATACTCCAACTGTTAAACGTAAAATAGTTCCAAAAGAAGATGTTGAATACAAAATATTTCAGCATCCAGAACAACAAAAATGTAAACCTGTTACCAAAAAAAGTGTTCCCAAAAAAATTCTTGTTAATCGAAATAATGTCTTATATGAACTTTTTAATCCATCTAAAACACCAAAACGTAAAAATAATAATAGTTATTTAACAAAAATTAGCACCTTCTTTAAACAAACTTGTTCTAATTTTTTCAAAAAGAAATCTCAAAAAGAAAAAGTGGTTAGAAAAAATATTCAAGAAGAAGAATTAGAGTTGCCAAAAAGGAAAGAAGTTCCTAAACCTAAAAATACTTTTTTAAGACTTTTATTTGAAATATATCATAGTTCATACGTCTTTTTTAATACGATAATTCTTCTAGTTTTTATCATTTTAATAGTCGGTCTAAAAACAGTAAATGTCTTCAGTAATAGTATTATCCTATATATAGGAGCTATTTTATTATTTTTAATAGTCGTCGCTATTTCTTATAATAAATATATCAGTGGCAAAGTATTTACCATAATATTAACAGGTATCATGAGTTTTGGCATTTATCATTTACAATATACATATGACTTCATACGTGGATTAAACCATCAACAATACGAATATAAAGAATACTATGTCGTAACATTCAATAATAGTAGTAATCGTAGTATTTATAATATCAACAATAAAAAAGTAGGTTTGATATCAGACAACTCGGTAAATATTGAACGCGTCTTAAACACTAAACTAGATAGTGTTAAATACATTGAATTCAATAATCAAGAAGATTTATTTTCCGCATTTTATAATAATGAATTTAGAGCTATTATAATTACCGAAAATCAATATAAATATTTAAAAAATAATAAAGCTAACCCTAATCAGGATGTAAAAAAATTATATTCATTCGACGTTGTAACTAGAAAGCAGTAATAATATTACTGTTTTTTTAAAATATTTAATCTATCATAAAGGATTATTTTCAATTAAAATAATATTAAAAAAATTAAATAGCTAAAAAATTTTCACAGTTTACTTCCTTTAAATAGACATGTTATAATAAAGAAGAAAGAAGGTAAAACATGAAAATAAAAAGATTATCGGCATATATAATCGATCTACTATTAGTAAGTATAATATCAAATATCATTTTTCAATTACCATTTTTTAAAAATGATTATGAAAGATATAATGATTCAATGAATCAATACTATGAAGAAATATTAAACTCAGGTAGCGGTGATACCGATGTCGATAAATTAAATTCCATGGCCTACGACTTATCCCAAAGTTCTCTAACACCTAATATTATTAGACTTAGTATAACGATTGTTTATTTTTGTATAATTCAATTTTTATGGAATGGTCAAACAATCGGCAAAAAACTTATGAAAATTAGAATAGTTTCAGAAAATGGTGAAAGTCTAAATCCAAATTTATTTATTATCCGCGAAGTAGTTTTATTTAATATTATTTTTGTTATAATTGATATAATTTCAACAATTTATTGTCCTAAACCAATTTATTATAATATGCAACAAATACTTACATTAGCAAAAATTATTGCAAGCTTTTCTATAATAGGTGTGATGATTTTTCGTGAAGACGAACGTGGATTACACGACTTAATCGGTCGAACAACCGTTATCGAAACTAAAAGCCAAGAAAAATAATCCTTTTTTCTTGGTTTTCTTTTTATTTTATATTATAATAAAAAAAGAATAAAAGGTGGAAGTATGAGAAAAAAAACACAAGAAAAATTTATAAAAACTTATGAAACAAGAATAAAAAAGTATCGTGATGAATATTACCGTAATATTGTTCAACAAGGTTTATTAAATAAAGTCAATTATACTCAAGAACTGGCTTATGATATATTGCCTTTATTATTAGGAATTATTATTATTTTAACTTTTAATTTTTCTATTTCTGGAATCATAATAGTAGTATTATTAATAATAATACTAAACATTGTAATTACAACATACCGTAAAATAAAACATATCGATTATAGTAATTATAAAAACGAACTACGTAAAATAGGGTACTTTAATATAGCGACTTATGAAGAAAAAATAAAACTCTATATAACAGGACCAAATGGCTATTATAAAAATGAATTAAATCGTATTTTAGCTGAAAATAATCAAGATGAAAATAGTGTTGACAAAATTATCGATAGTATTGGCAATCAATTTTATATATGGACTGATGATGAAAATGATGAACTAAAGCTTGTCAACTCATCATTAAATAGTCTTCCTAGATTAAAAAAAATAAGATATGTCCATATCAGATATTATCGTTTAGATAAAAATACTCAACGTCTTATTTTAAAAACTGATATTGAAAAGCTCACTTTTGACAAAGATGGTCTTAAAATTTTAGATAAACTTATTAAAGAAAAAAAATTTGAAAGTAAAAGAAACTTTGATCCAGCTGAATATATAAATGATTTTGAACTATTCATGCATCAAACAAAAAGCAAAATGGAAATAGAAGTATACAATAATCAAGAAAATAAAAAAATTGCTTTAAGTAAATTAATTTATGACATCATACTATTATTCCTTGGAGTCGGTTTAACAATCGTCGCTCCATCATATAAAGTTTTATTTAATTTACTAATTATTGTATCATTCATTTTATTAAATAAAAATATACGTGATTACTTTGCTTTCCAAAACAAATACTTAAAAAATGATGATGAATATATCAATTATTTAAATAACGATCCAGAATGCATTAGTGAGTTTAAAGAATTAAAACTTGCTTTAAACATTCCCCCAGAAGCATACAAAGTGTATAGTCCTGAAGGTGCTTGCTATCTTACCTGGATTGCTAATGGTTACTTCCACATATTTTTAAATCTAATATATTTTAATAGTGTTTACATGGTTGTAAAAAACAAAGATGTAGAATATTACCAAGTAACAAAAAATGAATGCATTGTAAAGCTAAAAGATAAAAAACTATGTTTTACTAAAGATGCCGAAAAAACATTCAAAAAAATTCTTCCCAACAAAGAATATAATTGGGTAAAAGGAATAAGTAATTCTAATAAATAAGATTTTATAAAAAAACAAACTATGTTATAATAAAAAAAAGAAAGAGATGAGATTATGCCAAGTCAAACAAATAAATATTCAACAAATGGAATAACATATCGATTAAATGAAAATGGAGTAAATGGAGCAAATGAAGCAATAGTAGAAAAAGTAGAGCCAAGTGCTATACAAAATAATACTCTTACTATTCCTGCAGAAATAACAAATGGAGATAAAGAATACCCCGTAACCACATTGGCAGAAAATGCTATATGTAACGAAATTAATGGTCCTGATGCAGATAATCTTAAAAATCTTGAAGAAATTTCTTTTGAAGGTCCCATCACCTTAAAAAGCCGTGCCATAAGTAATTGTTATAATCTTAAAACTTTACGTTTTGAAGCTGAAGTTAAATTAGTTGAAGATTATGCAATTTACTTTTTGGGCGATCACCCATTACAAAATAAAATACAAATTTTTGGAGGGAGAAATACAAAAAGAGCATTTGTAGATATTGACCAAAATAATAAAGAAATCATTAAAGGTAACGTCATATGCTACAATGGTACTCCTCCAAATCAAATAGAAATAGATTTTCAAGATATGATTAAAGAAAATGAAAATTTTTGCTATGTTGAAGATGGCGATAAAATAATCATAACAAAAATAAAAGAAGAATGTGGTGATAAAGTAATCATTCCTGAACAAATTGAAGGAAAAAATGTTGTAAATATTGATTCTACTGCTTTTGATGAAGTTAGAGACAAAGTTAAAATAGTTGATATAAAAAGTAATATAAAAACTATAGAAAAAGGGTTATTTAAAAATTGTAAATTTTTAAATAACTTAATTCTTCCATCAACAATCGAGACAATAGAAGACGAAGCATTCTATAATGCAGAAGAATTAAAAGTACTAGCAATCCAACCAAATGAAAATAACAACATCAGCATAGCACAAACTGCTTTTGACAATTGTGAAATAAACATTATATCAACGCATGAAGATGTTAAAAAATACGTAAAAACTCAATCTTCAAATGAAAACAATTCAATAAAAGTTTTTGATTCAGTCGATGATTACAAAAATTGGAAAGAATTTGAAAAAGAAAATTATGATGAATATGGAGAAGTAAGAGTAGTAGATGATAAAGACGAATTTATTAGATTCCTAGAAAATATTGCAACTAACCAAACTTCAAACGAAGAAATAAGAAACCTAATTAACGATATAAAGAATAATAACTCAAATGGAGAAAAAATAATTACAGTTTCTAATCCTTCACAAGATTCAGTCTTCAAACTACTGGTTACTGATGATATCTACAAAAAAATAAAAGCACTTCAAGAAAAAAATATCATTGGTGATGGTATAAAGAAATATATTGAAAATAATCCAAATGCTGGCCCTCAACAATATGAACGTTACTTATATGAATTTAATAAGCAAGTTCATGGAGAACAGAAAGCAATGGAGTTTTTGAATAATAAAAGTCCTTTAAAAAACCAAAGACAAAAGTATGATTTTGAAGAAGAAAATAGCGAACATTGTAATTACTATGATAATATATATATAAAAAGATATATAAACAAAATCAAAAAAAAATCTACTTCTAAGCTATTTAAACTCAAAGGTAAAGGTAATCTAAATGATCCAGAACACCAAGGCTTATTCAAGAATCTTAAAAAATATGCTAGACTACTCAATCATATGGCAGGGGACTCTCAAAACAAACTGAACGAAAATGACAAAGATGCAAGAAGTGCCCATATAAGTGCAAAACTATTACTTAGCAAACCTTTTAAAATTGTAGTACTTACTGCAGCCTTGATTTTTGCTGGAACAACTTTATTACCAATATTAGCAAATTTTGCTTTTTCAGTTGGAATGATTCCAGGGATAATTGCAAGCGGTGGGCTAGCAAATCCAGCCGTTCAACATAGCCTTTCTGCAGCTTTGTATACTGGCATTGCTGCAATCGGTACAGGGTTTATGGCCTATATGGTTCGTCATCTAAATAAGAAAAAAGAACAAAAGTTAGCTCAGCAAGAACAAAGAACAGATACAACTGGAACGTCTAGTGAAGGACAACAAGAACAAAGAACAGATACAGCCGGAACATCTAGTGAAGGGCAACAAGAAGAAGAAGAAACTCAAGAAGTCGGCACAAAAAAGACAAAAGCAGAGGTTTTAGAAAGGATAAATAAAGAATTTGGCGAACTAAAACAACTCAAACAAGAGTATGAAGAAGCAAAAAACCTACTTGAAAACAATAATAATGAAAACGTCAATTTGAATGATGAACTAAAAAAAATATATGAAACCAAAAAAGAACATTTTGTAGATTTGTTATTAGATTACTATACTAATTATCCAGTTAAATTTGAAGGAGGAAGTCTTACAATATGATTGAAAACATAAAAGAAGCAGATGTTTTAACATTTGACGATAACACAAAATATTTAGTCTTACGTAAAATAGATTTATATAATAAATCATATTACTTTTTAATAGGTGTTAAAAATGATAATCTAAATTTTAATGAAATACTTTATGTAACCTCAGTTATAGATGAAGATGGTGAAGAATATTTAGAACAAGTTGAAAACAGAACCATTTTAAATAGTCTGACTACTTATGTATTAACTGATATTATAACCGATTTTTCTCCAGAAATAAGAGATAATCTAATTAAAGCTTTAGACACTAATCAATAAGACAAAAAATAAAATTATTGCTATTAACCTCGTTTCTATGTCCAGTAAACGAGGTTTTTATATGACAAACCTAAGCTATGAACAAAAACATTCATAATAAGTTATAATAGTAAACAAAATGAAATTATTATAAAACCAAGTAATGATTATACAAAAAATAAAGATTACGCTTTTGTAAAACATACAACAGATTTTGAACCAGATTCATATAGTGACTTAATAAATATTTTTTATACATTATTAGATCAAGGCTGGGATGACTTTACTTTCTACTGCCCTTCTTCATATACAACTTGTTTAGATGATGTAACCAAAATAAGTAAAGATAAAGTTCTATTATCTAGTATTAACAATTATGTTCACCCTTATAATAGTTATTCCTCAGTTAAAATTATTTATGATGAATTAGGTGAAGTAACGATAAAAATAGCTCATTTATATACTAAAGATGAAATTAATAAAATAAATATAAAAATTAATCAAATTTATGCTAATATCATAAATGATACAATGGATCGAGAAACAAAAATAAAAACTATTCATGATTATATTATTAATAATACAAAGTATGATATTGATAAAGCTAACAATGGTAAAAGCAATTATGATTCATCTAGAGCAACCGGTGTTTTATTTGAAGGCTATGGGATATGTAGTGGTTATACAGATGTTATGGCAATATTTTTAAATAAAATTGGTGTTGATAATTTTAAAGTCTCTAGTGATACACATATTTGGAATGCTATTAATTATAATAATAATTGGTATCACATTGATGCAACTTGGGATGATCCAGTAAGTCAGTCAGGTGTTGATTCATTATCACATGATTATTTTGTAATAAATACACAACAGTTAAAAAATTTAGATGTAAACAATACTGATCATAATTTTGATAATAAGTATTATTTATATTTTAGTTAATATTAAAGGATCTTATTTCTAAGATCCTTTTTTGGTATATGAATTATTTAACATAATTTGTTCTTTTATTTTAGCTATCTCTTCTTTTAATTCTGGTGTATATAAATTAAATTTATGAGCACGACTAGTATTAAGATCATTTATTAAATCAAATTTAAATTGTTCACCTAAAAGTATATTAATAAAATCATTTAATAAAGTAACTTGAGCTTCTTTATTTTCTTGACTTTTTATGTATTCTAAAGTTTTATAAAGAATTACATTTATTTTAGAAGTCATAAATAATTCATCTTTATTAATATTATCAAGAAAATCACTACTACAGATATTTGATTCATATAAATTAATAATTTCTTTTAAGATTGCTAAGTCATAATTTTCTTCAAAAGACGTAAGTAAATTGGCTATTTTATTAGCTTCATTTTTAGCTATTTTTAAACGATCAATGTAAATTAGTTCAAGTTCTATCCCATGCTTTTTAAAATCTTCATAAGCTTTAATGCTATTAGCTTTAATACTAGCTGGCATATTTTCCATAATAACAATGGCGTTTGGCTGCAAACAAAAATGTTTAGCATCTGAACTTAAGTCTTTTCGTTCTAAATTAAATTCATTATGGGTATGTCTTGTATATGAAGGAACATCTTCTAAGGTCGTATAATAAGGTTTATATGTTGTTTTTATATTATAACCAGAATTAAATGTAGCTAAGTCATATGGAGAATAAACAGACAAAGATTCTTTTTTCAAATCAGTAAAACCAAACATAACTCCAGTGTCAGTAACAGCTGCGGTACTATAGTTGGAATTAGTTATATAACTACAACAAATACCATGGTTTTTGACAAAAGGACTTTTATTCCATGAAGTAAAATAATCATTATCTAGTAGTTCCATTTTATTATAGGCACAAGTACTATGAACAATTATGCCAAAATTGTCAAAATATTCAGTCATATTTAGAGAAACTTCTTCGCCATTAGCTTTTTTGAATTTTTTAGTAACTTTGGTTCCATTATGCTTAGATTTATACTCTTCTATTATTGAGTTATGATAAGCATTTTTAATAGTATTTTCTATAGTAAAACGATCATTCATATCATACGAAAAATTAGTTGTTTCATATAATTCTTTAATTGTAACTACATCATTAATATTAATGATTGAAGAAAGTATTTCAATATATTTAGTGGGTGCATCATTTTGAGCATATTTAGCTACTTTAGAATAATTTTGAGCATATGATTTTAAGAAAGTTTTTGCTTCTGTTAATGACATTGATAGATATTTATTTAAGTAAATATTTTTTAATTCTTCAAGATCTTTAGTTTTAGTAAATAATTCATCACACTTATTTATACGTTCTTCGGTAAAATTAGTTATTTTGAATGAATACATTTCATTAATAGACTTGTAGTAAGTCTCCCCTTTTTGAACACTCTTATTTTGATTTTGGTATGATTCATAAAATATATAATTAATTATGTCTGAAACATTGTCATTATTAATGACAGAAAAATTAAAGTTTTGAAAATCTTTAGATGATGATAAAAAATCAATTAAAATAGACATTCCCATATCAAATGATGCTGGTGAATAATTATTTTTTTTGAAATTTTTTGATACTTTAGTCAAAAAATTTAGAGCATTCATTTCAGCTAGTTTAGTAAGTTTTTGTTCCATATCAGGGTATTTACTGATTTTTTCAAGAAAACGATAATCCATTTCTTTTAAAGCAGGATGAAAGATAATTTGACGAGCTGTATTTAATAAGAAAGGATTTTTATCTAATAATTGATCAAATAAAGCATTATTCTCCCCTATCAAATTATGATTTGCAAGATTAATAAAATTTATTTTTTCTAACAAAGATAATTTGGGGAAGTTTTGTTTATATTTAGTTTTATAAATATTATATGAACTGAAGCGTTTATTTATAAATTCTGTTAGATAATCACGATCGTTGTCGTTTAAAAGATAAATAAATATTTCAAAATTGTCAAAGATTTTTTCATCAAATATAATTTCACCATTTTTTCTTAAACGACTCATTATTTCTTTAATTATAATTTCGTTTTTAAAATACCCTAAAGTATGAAAAAGTGCACCAAGAGATAAATTATTAAGAATGTAATTCAATGTTTTGGTATCATAGTCCACAAATTTTAAATGTGTCTGATTATAGGAAAGTACAGAATCAATAGTGATGTTATTTTCATATACTTTAATCATTCTATCTAAGACAATCTTTGGAAAATTTTCATTATTGGAAATAGTGATTAAGCAATTACTTAGTTCCCATAAGTTAGTTAGATTTTCAACCAATAATCTTTGATGTGTTGAATCTAAGTATTGAAGTAAATTACCAGCATAGAGTGTATATGAATATTTATCGTTATTTAACTCAGCAATAATATTATTTAATCTTTCTTCTATAATTTTAGTGAAATTCGGTATGGGATTATCAATATTAGAATCAGCCAAATTGAAAATTTCATGAACTGTTAGTTGGTTAAATAATTGAGCTTGTTCCTCTTCAGTAAAAAATACTAAACAATCATTATTGATCATATATTTATGATTTAAGACATCTCTTTTATATTTAGCGAGAATTTGTTTATTATTTTTTAAAATACTAGGTTTGTACAATAAAGTAATTTGTTCATCGCTTAAGTATGGCAAAATAGCATTAATATTTTGGAGATTACTTGTATCAAATAAAGGATAGCTGCTGCTTATAGACCTTTCTTTTAAAAAGTTAGGGTTATGAGCTAGGATTTTTTGATAAAAATCAATGTAAGAATCAGCTGAAATTATTTGATTAATAATTGTCGAAATGTCAAAATGTTTAACTATTTCAAGACGTTCTTCTTCCGTATAATTACTTAATAAATTTTCCCTAGAAATATTTATTTTTTTTTCGGGGTTT
>UWSL01000032.1 GCA_900552975.1 uncultured Mycoplasmatota bacterium
CGACCCCTTTATATAATGATATTTATGTTGGAGATGATTTACCTAATTATAAAAATCTTTTTGAAAATAGTGTGTCTTATCTAACAATTTTTAAGGGAAAGTTATATGTTGGAAGTTTTTCTTTATTAGGTGAAGGAATGGTTAAAGAATACCAAATAGATAAAGCTAACTTAACATTAATTAGAGAATTTAGTGTACCAACTAAAGTTCAAGGTTTATCTTTTTATAGTAAGAATGATAATGATTATATATTGTTTAGTCGTTCTTATTCGAATGTTCCATCTTTAATTCAAATTTTTAAGTATGACGAAAGTATTAGTGATTACTTTAATAATAATGACTATGTTTATTATGTGGCACCAGCCATGTTAGAACAAATCACTTTAAGTGAAGATAATTTATATGCAATTTATGAATCTGCAGCTGACTTATATAGAAAGAAAAACAAGATAATTCATGATGAAGTTTGTGTGTCTGATTGTGAAAAGGTAATTAATTCACTTTCTTTTAATAATTTATAAATCAAAAAAAATATAGCTTAAATAAAGCTATATTTTTTATTTTTTTTCATTATTGTGAATATCTGATATGATTTTTTCTATATTATTACCATATGCTACAGAGTTATCAAAATGAAAGACAATTTTTGGGGTATGTCTTATTTCAATACGATTAGCTATTTTAGTACGTAGATAACCAGCTGTATCATCATTTAATTCACGTTCTAATTTTTTTGTATCATCAATGTTAGGTGAAGTAAAATAAACTTTGGCATAACCTAAATCATTAGTAACTTCAACTCCGGTTATTGTAATAGCATTTAATAAAGAATCATGGGCTTCATTAGCGCAAATATCACTTAATTCGCGATTTATTTCAGAAGCAATTCTTTTTAACTTGATTTGGTTCATCTTTTAACCTCTACTTCTTCGTAAACTTCAACGATATCGCCTACTTTAATATCCGTATAATTTTCAAGAGTTAAACCACATTCAAAGCCTTTTTTAACTTCTTTTACTTGATCTTTTTCTCTTTGTAGTGAAGAAATTTTTGTATCAGCAATGACAATTCCGTCACGAACTAAGCGAGCTTTGGCATTATTTTTGACGATACCATCAACAACGTATGAACCAGCAATAGTCCCTACTTTAGAGAATTTGAATAATTTACGAACTTCAATTGTTCCAAGTACTTTTTCTTCGAAGACTGGTTCAAGCATACCTTTCATAGCAGCTTCCATATCTTCAACTAATTTATAAATAATTGTGTATAATCTTATATCTATACCATATTCTTTAGCTATTTCTTTTGTCGTATTAGAAGGACGAACACAGAAGCCTAAAATAATGGCATTTGAGGCATTAGCTAAGACAACATCACTTTCAGTTATAGTTCCAATTCCACTACGAATAACTTTTACTTTTACGCCTTCAACATCAATTTTTTCTAGAGCATTTTTTACTGCTTCTTCCGAACCACGGACATCTGTTTTTAAAACAACATTTATTTCTTTGATACCAGCGTCAATTGAAGCAAATAAGTTATCTAAAGATAATACCTGTTTTTGTAATTTAGTATCTCGTGCTTGAACAGAACGTTTTTCAGCAACTGATTTGGCAGTACTTTCACTTTCGAAAGCCATAAATTTATCACCAGCTGAAGGATTATCAGAAAGACCAGTTATTTCAACAGGCGTTGAAGGACCAGCTTCAACAATAGATTGTCCTTGATCATTTTTCATAGTTCTAACTTTACCATAAGTTGTTCCAACAACAATTGGATCACCTATTCTTAAAGTACCGTTCTGAATTAATAAGGATGCAACTCCACCAATATTTTTATCCATTTTAGATTCAATAACAGTTCCTAGAGCGTAACGTGATGGGTTGGCTTTTAATTCTTGCATTTCGGCAGTTGCTAAAATTGTATCTAGCAGCAAATCAATACCTTCACCACTTTTCGCTGAAATATCAACAAATGGAATATTTCCACCCCATTCTTCTGGAGTTATGCTGTGTTCAGCCATTTCAGTTCTAATTCGTTCAGGACGAGCATCAGGTTTATCAATTTTATTGACAGCAACAATTATCGGAACATTAGCTGCTTTAGCGTGATCGATTGCTTCTTCGGTTTGAGGCATAACACCATCATCTGCAGCGACAATAATAATAACGATATCAGTGATACTTGCACCTCTAGCTCGCATTTCGGTAAAAGCAGCGTGGCCTGGAGTATCAATGAAAGTAATTTTTTGACCTTTTTGTTCAACTTGATAAGCACCAATTGCTTGTGTTATCCCACCATATTCACTATCAACAATAGCGCTTTTACGAATTGTATCAAGTAAAGTTGTTTTACCATGATCAACATGGCCCATAATCGTAACAACTGGTGGACGACTTACTAAGTCTTCTTCACGATCGTTTGCTTCATATTCTTCAAAATTAGAAATATCTTGGGTTTCTTCTTTCTTTAATGTTTTCTTGTATTCAGAAGCTAAAACACTGGCAGTTTCAAAATCAATAACTGATGGTAAGCTTAGCATTGCTCCCAATTCCATTAATTTCATAACTAATTCAGTTCCATTAACATTTAATTCATCAGCTAATTGTTGAACTGACATACCTTCTTTATAAATAACAATATCATCTTGTTGATTTGTCATTAATTTTTCTTTATGTTTATACATGGCTTTTCTTTTAGACATATATTCATCTTTAGAATTTTGAATTTGACTTTTTTTCTTTAATTTTTGTTTTTTGTTAGTTGTTTTAAAGTTTTTATCTAAATTATTAGATTCAACTAAATCTTCTACAACTTCATCAATAGCATCAAGTTCATCTAAAGTTGTATCTGTATCTGTGCTAATTAAGTTAATAGTGTTATCAAGAATAATTATATCATCCTCTGATAATTCATCAGTTCCACTTTTAACATTAATACCTAATTCATTACATTTTTTTAAAATTTCAGCTACTGAACTATTGGTATCATTAGCATAATCTTTTACACTCATCATATAAATCCACCTACTCTTTCTTTTTATTTTACAATTTCAATTAATTGATCATAAATTGTATCTGGAATGTTTATTTCTAAAATACGATCTAATATTTTAGTTTGTTGAGCTTTTTTGATGACCTCAAGATCTTTTTTTAAATAAGCTCCCCTTCCATTGGCTTTACCTGTTAAATCAACTATTACTTCTCCATCTTTATTTCTAACTACACGAAGTAAATCTTTTTTTAAGGTTTTCTCCTTTGTGACAACACAGGTTCTTTCAGGCATTTTTTTCATTTAAAAGCCCCCTTTTTAGTTGTTTCCTTCAGCATTAACTTGATTTAAAGTTTTAACTTCAATTTTATATTTAGTTAATTTAGAAGCTAATTTAATATTAATTCCTTTTTTACCAATAGCAAGTGATAAATTATCATCATCGACAATTGCTAAGGCTTCTTTTTTCATTGGATCAAGGATATTAACAATAGCATTTTTAGCTGGACTTAAAGCATTTTTGATGTACTCAGCAGCATCATCGCTATAAAGAATTAGGTCAACTTTTTCACCATTTAATTCTCTTAAAATAGAACCAATACGTGAACCTTTTTCGCCAATACATGAACCAATAGCGTCTATTTTTGGATCAGTTGATTCAATAGCAACTTTACTTCTTATACCAGCTTCACGAGCAACAGCATGTAAAACTAATGTTCCATCAGCTAATTCAGGAATTTCTGATTCAAATAATCTTTTTACAAAACCATAATGTTTTCTTGATAAAAGAATTAATGGCCCTTTAGTATTAGCTTCAACTTTAGTTACATAAACACGAATGCTAGAGCCCATTTTTAATGTTTCTCCCGGAATAATTTCTGATTTAGGCAGAATTCCTCTTGTACGACCAAGTTCAACATAATAGTTACGAGCGTCTTCCATTGCTAAACTTCCTACTAACATTTCATCTTGTTTATCAGCAAATTCATCTATAATAGCATTTTTTTCTGCCTCTCTAATTTTTTGTGTTAAAACTTGTTTAGCTGTACCGGCAGCCACACGACCAAAGTCTTTTGGAGTTACTTCTTTTTCAATAGTTTCGCCAACTTCAATATCTGGAACTATTTCGCGAGCATCTTCTAAAAGTATTTGTGCATCAAGATTAATTGCTGGTGGTACATCTACTTCGTTACCTTCTTCATCAATTGTTACATCTCCTTCGTCAATTTCATCAACAACTACATAATATGATATAACTTTTATCTCGCCTGTTTCTCTATTAATATTAATCTTAACATTTGTTTTAGAATCAAAGTTTTTCTTATAAGCTGTGGCTAAAGCTTGTTCCATTCCTTCAAAAACGATATCTTTGCTAATTCCTTTTTCCTTTGATATAAAATCAACTGCTTTAATAAATTCTTGAGGGTCCATATGACCTGTTTCTTCTACTGTTTGTTTTCTTCTTGGCATCTTACATATCTCCTTTTTCTTTACTAGTAATGTCTAAAATATAAGAATCATCAATCAAGTCAAGCTCATCAATTATAGGATTAATAACATTGGTAGCTTCGACGATAGTGTCTAAATCAAGACCATTAGCGTTATCTAATTCAATTCTTAAAAAATTATAATTACCTTCTTCTTCATAAGTAACTGATTCTACACTAATATTCATATCTTGCATAGGCTTTAAAATTGCTTGTCTAATTCTTTCTAAAATTATGTTCATGACTCACCTCTCATCACATATAAACTAATAATAAAAGTGGGATCTTCGAGCCCACTTAAATCTGTAATTTGATTATAACAATAAAATAAAAATTATGCAACTTTTTAATTAATAACTTTTTAATTGTTTAATATCATAAAATATAGTATTATTATAATTATGAGTATAGTATAAGGATTTGGTATTATGGAACTTAAAAAAAGCAATTTAATTATGATATTGGCTAATTTGATAATCTGTATAAGTTCGATAATAATAGCTAAAAATATTATAAAGCCATCTTATGCTAATAGCAGTGATGATACAAAATTAGCATTTAACGAGCAAAAATTAGAAAATAAATTTGATGTTAGTGATTTTAGTGGAACAGATATAAAGAATATTGATATTGTAAATAAAGAGTATATACCAAATCAGTTAACGGTTTTAGATAGTCAATTTAAAATAAATGAAGACACTTTAAATAAGTTTTATCAAATAGTTAATAGTTATGGTGCTGGGACTTCTTTTTATATTGTTAGTTTAACAGATGGTATGAGCATAGGATATAATGTTGATAAAGCATTTGAAACAGCTAGTTCAATCAAGGCACCTTATGCATTATATATTTATAAAGAAATTACTAAAGGAAACATTGATGGAAATAGTAAGATGGCTTATCAATCACAGTATTATAATAAAGGAACAGGAATTATAAAAAATAGTGATTTTGGAACCGAATATACAATCAAACAATTAGTTTATTATTCTCTAACAGAATCAGATAATATAGCACATCAAATGTTACATAAAAATTTTGGCGTTAAAGGTTATAATGATATGTTAAGTTCTTTAGGATGTAAACAGCTATATTTAACAAGTGGTAATCCTTGGGGATTTACTTCTGCTAGAAGTGCAGCATTAGTATGGCAAGATATTTTTAATTTTAGTTTAAATGATGAGACAGGTATTGAATTTTTAAATATTTTAAGTAATGGTAAATATAATTATTTTAAAGAAGTAATGCCTTCAATACCTAGTGCTAGTAAAACTGGTTTTGCTTCAAAAGATGTTGTAGAAACAGGAATTGTCTTTGATAAAACACCTTATATTGGAATTGCTATTGCTAATAAGGGCGGTAATATTGGAGCTTATACGGAAGTTTTAAAATTAGTAAGTGTAATGAATGAAATAATGAATGAGTATAACACATATAAAGAAATTGCTTAATGATAAGCAATTTTTTATTTTATAAAACCATTTTGAACTACTTTTACTTCATTAACAACTACAAAAGCTTTGGGATCGATAGAAAAAAGTAACTTTTTTAAATTAGTTAGGTAACGGCTATTTAAAGTTATAAGTAAAATTGTATTTTGTGTTTCTGTATTAAGAGCATTAGTTGTATTAATAATAGAAACTCCATACCCCTCTTCTCTTATTTTGGTAATATTCTTGGGTGTAGCTTTGCTTGTTATTATTTCAGCACTTATTAAGTAATTGATATAGTTTGTTGATAAATAAGTACCTAAAATAGTTCCAACAGAATATCCACTAGCATATGATATAACAATAAAAAAATTAGTCATTTCAGTATTTAAAGCTTCTCTAACAACCATAAACCATATTGATATTTCAAAGAAGGCTATAAAACCAGCAGTAAATGTTTTACCTTTTACAGAATAAATGGTTCTAACAGTTCCTAGAGTCACATCAATGATGCGGGCAAAGAATATTTTAATACATAAAATGACTAAATCCATAAAATCAACCTCGCGATAATGCTACTATAATTAGTATAACCACCACGACAATAATTAATACAATCATTTTTCCTAGACGTTCGTCAGGATTATAGGCTTTTTCTTTTTTATAAAGAGCGGTATCTTTATTACGATATTCATTCCAACGAGGATCAAGCATTTCATGCATTTGACGTTGTTGATCCATAGGAATCATTTTACCACAACCTGGGCAAACTCCACCTTTCGTTGGCAAGGCGGCACCACAATACTTACAATTCACTATAATCACCTATGCTAATTTTATCATGAATATCTTTTTTTGACTATTAATCTTCATAATCTTCAATAAAATGGTTTCCTTTATGCCCTTCATTGTTTGGTTCTTCGCGCAATAAATCATTAAAGTTTTGTTGACGCAAAGCTTCATAAACCATAATCGCAACCGTATTAGATAAATTTAAAGCTCGAACATGTGAAGTCATTGGCATACGCATACAGTTTTTTAAATGTGGTTTTAGAATTTCACGTGGAATTCCGGTCGATTCTTTGCCAAAAACAAAATAGATATTTTCATTTGAATTACTATAATCAAAAGAAGTATGTGGTTTATGACCATATCTTGTTAAAAAATAAAAAGTTCCATTCGTAGCATTTTTCTCTATAAAGTCATCCCAATTTTCATAAACAGTATAATCACAATGATCAATATAATTAACTCCACTACGACGAATATATTTTTCATCTAAAGAAAAACCTAAAGGTTTTATTAAGTGTAATTTAGTATTAGTAGCAACACATGTTCGCATTATATTTCCAGTATTTCCTGGTATTTCAGGTTCAAATAAAACAACATTTATCATAATTAATCCTCCATTAAAAAAAGCCTTATGGCTTTATTCTTTTGATATTTTATTGACATCCAAAAATTTTTGAAAATCATTTACTGTCATCAATTGGCCATCAACTGGCTTTATTATACCACTTTTTGATACTTTTCCATCTTTAAAATAAACAATTGTTGGTATTTCAGTTATTTTATTATCTTTTAAAGATAATGAATTATTTATTTCATCTAAATAATTTTTGTCATTTTTAATATCAGTAACATTTAAATAGTATATAGAATCATTTAATTTATATTCTTTGATTAAATCTTTAATTTCTTTTTCCATATTATATACTTTTTCATCACCAGTATAACTTACAAAAACAAAATACGAATTAGGTACCTCTTGAAACACATCTTTAGCTTCGTTTAAATCTTTTATTTCCATTGATATGACATTATTTTTTACTAAGTAAGACTGAGCAACTTTGTTATCTTCGTAAACTCTATACCAAGAAAAACCATACCAAGTCAATAAAATAACTACTACAACTATTATTCCAGCTATCCAATAATTTTTAGTTGGAATATACTTTTCATTCTTTTTTATATTAGCCATAGCATCATACCTTTCTATATGCCTATATTTTATCATATATTAATAATTAATGCAAAAGGATTAATTGATATGAAGCATTTTATTTTTTCCTAAATAGGCTTTTTAATTAATTGCATTTGGAACTTACTCATAAGTTATTTTTAGGAGGAATGATTATGTTTTTTGAAGATATAATTTTTGAAAATAGTTTTAAAGATAAACAAGTCGAACTATATAGTTGTAATGATGGATTTTGGTTAGGAAATATGTTTAAAAAAGAATATAAAGGTTTTAAGAATTATAAACCAACTAAAATTAGAGCTAAAAATGAAAAGGATGATTTATTACTTAGAATATATGAGTTAGACTTTGCTATTAATGATTTATCTTTATACTTAGATTTGCATGCAGATGACTTAGATATTTATAAAATATTTAGAAGTTATGTTAATGAGTACAATAAATTAATTAAAAAGTATGAAATTGTTTATGGACCAATGGAATTAAATCAAAGTGAATATCAAAATTATGAATGGTCAAATGGTTCATGGCCTTTTGAGGGAGTTGATATTTAATGTATAAGTATGTAAAGAAATTAAATTATCCAATAAATATTAAGAAAAAAGATTTAAAAATGGCTAAATATCTAATCACACAATTAGGTGGACCAGCCGGAGAATTAGGTGCTGCTTTACGTTACTTTAGTCAGAAATTTTCAATGCCTGATGATAAAGGGAAAAGTTTACTAAATGATATTGCTTGTGAAGAACTTGGACATTGCGAAATGATTGGAACAATGTTTAGACAACTTGTAAAAAATGCGACAATTGACGAGTTAGAAAAAGCCGGTTTAGGTTCATACTTTACGGAACATGGCGAAGCAGTTTTCCCAATAGATGCAAATGGTATTCCATTTAATGCAGCAACATTCAGTTCAACGGGAGATATTTTTGCCAATTTAAGTGAAGATATGGCAGCAGAGGAAAAAGCTCGTGCAACTTATGAAAATTTAATCATGTTGACAAACGATGAAGATCTTATTCAACCACTTCTTTTCTTACGTCAAAGAGAAGTTGTCCATTTTAATCGTTTTAAAGAACTTTATGATTACTATAAAAGAAAAATAAATTAAAAAATATAGATGTCTAGTTAACATCTATATTTTTTTAGATTTGGAAAATAATTTTTTTATACAATTTTGAATTTTAATTAAATCTGTAGTAGATAAAATACTGTTGTATTCTAAAGATAAAATTATATTATTTAAATTCAAAGTTGATTTAACTTCACAAACACGTAAGAATTTAGGACGAGAAATTAGGACGCCATCAAAATTATATAAATTATCAACACGATAATTTTCATCTAATAAGTTAATAGTTCTATTACTAGTAATAGTTGAAATTCCTCCACTAATTTCAGTATTAAATGCTTGTAAATTTTCATTTTCTAAGTATTGGTCAACTTCTCGATCATCACAAATAAATTTACCATTATCAGTAACTTTTTTGGCTAAAGCTCCACTTGGTAAAAGATAGGATTCATTAATTAAATCACAAATCAAAATCTTTTTTATAGTTAAAAGAGGATTTGCAGATTTACAAATACTAATAAAATAAATTGGAGAAATCCCCTTTTCTATCATTAAATCGTAATATGATAAGTATTGGTAATTTGATAACAAGAACATATAATTATTTTTAGATAAACTATATTCTTTTAAAACACTTAATCTTTCTCTAATAGCTGGTGGTTCTAAAAACATAATTTCATCATTATAAAAT
The DNA here is from genome assembly GCA_900552975.1 of uncultured Mycoplasmatota bacterium. Classification (GTDB taxonomy): domain Bacteria; phylum Bacillota_I; class Bacilli_A; order RF39; family UBA660; genus Coprovivens. The sequence continues at coordinate 9,656 of UWSL01000032.1, forward strand.
TCATTTTTAAAATCAGTAATGTTTTTTAAAATTTCATAATTTGTCTTTAATTTTAAGTACCACTCTTCTATATTAGGCAAACGCCTTTTTAGAGAATTTTTACTTATTACTTGACTATTAATTAAGAAATTTAATTCTTTTATAAGGTCGTTTGTTAAAAAGAAGATGAAGGATTCTTGTTTATAAAGTATTTCTTTTAAGGGGAAATCTAATTTAAATAAAAATTCTAAAGTAGAAATTGTATTAGGATTATTTTCTAATTTTAAGTAATATTCTCGAGCTATTTTAGCAGGACTTATTTGTTTTGAATACAAAAATTTTGTTAAAGCTGTTCTTTCAATTATATTTTTTAATTGCTGATTATCTTCTTTTGCTTTTTGATATTTTTGGCTAGTCTTATAATTAAAAAATGATAGTACATAAATTAGAACATTAGGAGTAGCACATTGATACCAGAATTCAGGTATTTCATCTAACTTATCTATTTCATTATTACCAATAGCATTTAAAATTTCTTTATTAGCTTCTAGTTGTTTTTTTACTAATTCTAAACCTTTTTGATTGTTTAATACATTCTCTGTTAAATTCTTATTTAAAGTTTCAATTAATGCATCAAATCTATTTTCTTGCATAAAAGCAATAAAATCTTTTTGACGAATATTTTTTCCGTTACGAGTTTTTTGATGATACTCAACACATTTTTTTAATTTTAAAAAAGTTAATAAGAATGTTGATATTACAACAGCTTCTTCATAATCGACTTTTTCTGTAAAACAAAGCTTTTTGAAAGCTTCTTCAATAACATCTATTTTCTTTAAGCCAGCATTATGTATGTAAGCAAATTGTTCAATTAAAATATCAGTTGGAGTATTATTTAAATAATGTTTTAATTGAATATTTTTTTCTAGTCTCTTACTAACTTGACTATTACCAATAGTAGAATATACGACAGCTAAAAAGATTTCGTAATTGGTAGTACTCATTAAATTAACTATGTTCCCTTTTTTAACTGTGTCTAATTTTTTTATTATTGGTGAATAAGTTTCATCTAGACAAGCATATGTTAGATAATATTCTTCATCATCAAGCAATTGTCCTTCATGTTCTAAGATCCTTCTTTGAGCTTCTATTAAATCACGCATCATTTTAATAACCTCCTTTTAAGTGATGAGTTTCTTCTTTAGTAATAGTTTCATTTATTTCACCAATAAGTTGTAATTGTTCTATTCTAAAATCGATATCATCAGTATTGAGATTATCTTTTTGAGCTTCATATCTTTTTACAGCTTCATTGTAGTAGGCAGATATTTTAGTACTCTTCTGCTTGTCTTTATAAAAAAGTAATGATAAAGCAATCTTATTATTATCCATTTTCATAAAAAGAATTCTTAAGCCAGTTTTATTCCAATATTCGTATAGTTTTTGATTTACACTACCTAGTTGTTTGATATTTTTAGTATCTTTTAGGGTTCCTGTTAAAATCTTGTTAAGAGCATTTTGAATATCTTTGAAGCGTTCTGGGTATGATTTTATGTCATCCAAGATATATGAAGAATTTTTAGAATTAGGAATAATTATAATATTAGAGTCATTTGTTGAAATAAAGTCATTTTGAACTTCTTCCTCTTCCATTTCAATTAAACTTATAGTATCTAATAAACCATTATAGTTAGTTAATTCTGCTTGAACTGCTGAAAGATCATTTAAAGGATTATCAGCTATAATAGTAAGGATTTTATTCTTTAATTCTTTTATAGAACGTAATATTGCTAATTTAAGAGCTGGAAAGTAATCTTTAATGTAAGGATTACTTTTAAAATAATCATAAAAGTCATGATGATTTATATGAATTAGTTTATCTACTACTTCCTTAGACTGTGATTTTTCTTGAATATTATCGTATTTTTCTTCTTCAAAAATTTGTTGAATGTCAGGTGGAGTTGATACTGCATCACTCATTAATTCCTCTTCTTTTTCTGATGATATAATAAGCGATTCCATTTCCTCGTTTTGCGCAATTAAAGATGCTGTAATTTGATTATTATGTTTAATTACTAAGTTTAAACACTTTACCATGTCTAAATCATCAATATTATAATCAAAAAGATCATAAATATATTCATACGGACCAATAACATATGAATCTGTTTCACTAAGAATTTTTTTAATTTGTTGTTCTTTTGATTCTGAATTACTCATTAAAAATCCCCCTTTTTTAATGAGTATTATTATACTAATTGACGCTATTTTGTCAATTTTAGCAAGTATTTCTTAAGCCAGTCAATTGGTATAATGGTTGATGAAAGAAAGATAATATAAAACAATTCTACTAAAGTTAGACCATATGTCCTAAAGACACTACCACCATTATAAATAATATAAAGTTGAACAACTATTATAAAAGCAATAATTATAATAAAAGGTTTATTACTTTTGATATTGCTTAAAATATTAATTCTTCTGGTACGAGCATTAAATGAATTAAATATACCTAAAAAGACAAAAAGTGTAAAATATGCAGTTAAGAGATATTCATTATTATTACTTGATCTGACTATATTATTTAAAAATGGTACTTTTAAGAAAAGAAGACATAAAATACTAGAATATAAACCACCTGTTATGATGGAATATTTCATATATTTATTAATAATTGGTTCTGTTTTAGTTGTTGGTTTTTCTTGCATGTATTCTTTTAATGGTGGTTCGTAAGAAAAGGCGATGCCAGCTAATGTGTCCATTATCATATTAATCCAAAGCATTTGGACAATAGTAATTGGTGTATTTATACCAATTAATGGTCCAATTATAGAAATACTAACAGCACAAATATTAACAGATAATTGAAAGATAATAAATTTTCTGATACTTTTAAAAATAGTGCGGCCATATAAAATAGCCTTACTGATAGATAAAATATTATCGTCTAAAATAACAATATCACTGGCTTCTTTAGCTACTTCTGTACCTGATCCCATGGAAAAACCAACATCTGCTTTTTTTAAGGCCGGAGCATCATTTACTCCATCACCAGTCATCCCAACTACTAAATTGATGCTTTGAAGAACTTTTACTAAACGACTCTTATCTTGTGGCAAAGCACGGGCAACTACTTTTATACGTGGATAATTATTAATAATTTCGTCATCACTTAAATTTGCTAATTCGTTACTAGTAATAACTAAGTCATTAGGATCAGTAATAATTCCGGCCTCTTTGGCAATCGAATAAGCTGTTTTTTTATCATCACCTGTAATCATAACAATATTGATATTAGCTTCTTTAATTAAAGAAATTCCTTCTTTTGAAACAGAACGAAGTTCATCCTTGATAAACACTAAAGCAATAAAAATAAGATTATCTAAAGAGTTAGTCATATGAAAAGTATTTGACATAGCTAAAGCAATTACTCTTACTCCTTTTGAAGTTTGTTCATTTAAGATACGTTCTATATTATCTTTATTTTTAAAATAAGTAACATTACCATCTTTATCTAAACACTTATTTGATTTTTTTAAAATTAATTCAGGAGCTCCTTTTATATAAGAAGTTTTTTTATAGTTTTCTTTTAAAGTAACATAGGAATATTTGTTTTTACTATTAAAGGGACAATATTTTATAATTTCGGGATTAATATTATAATCAGGAGTTATCATTTTTAAAAGAGCACGATCTGTACTGTTGCCACCTATTACTTTACCATCACTATAATTACTAGAATTATTATAGAATAGTGATTTATAATAAATATT
>UWSL01000033.1 GCA_900552975.1 uncultured Mycoplasmatota bacterium
TTGGTACATTCTTCATAACTTTCATATATAGAATATTTTTTTAAACTAATTTTGCTTTTTACTAAGTTAAATTCATAAGGATTAAGAAAATTAGTATAGCCTTTTGTTTCAAGTTGCTCAATAAAATGTTCTGTATTATAATTTGAAGCCATTATTTTTCATAAAATCTAATAAGAGTTTGATAAAAATAATAAGAGCAAAAGCAAAAAGGCTATAAAATAATAGTATGTAGTATGTAACAGTGTAATTATTACTAAAAACATAATATGTAAATGGTAATAATGTAATTAATATTAAAATAAAGTAAATTAATAAACTGTGACGATTTGTTTGAAAGTATTTTTTACTTAGTTCTAATTTTCTTACTAGAAGATAGAGATTAATCAGAAAAAATAAAATTGTTGTAACAATAAAAATCTCTTTAGAACTATTATAATTTATAGTGAAATAAAAAAAGACAAGATATAAAACTATTTCACTTAATGAAAAGTATCTAAAAAAGTTTTTCTTAAACCAATTCATATTAATTTTGCTGTTTTGTAAAGTATTTATCCAAGAATTTGTATTATAAGTATAATATAAAATCCAAGGAATAAAACTTATATATATAAAAATTCTCTGCATATTTAAACTTCCCCTTAGCATTTTTATTATACTATATTTTAAATAAAATTTACAGGCTTAAATATTCAATTTATTTTGATATGGCCATTATAGTTACTCTGATAATCTGCTACTAAATCATCAAGAAGCTTCTGATCAAAGTGAGTATCAGTTAAAATATTTAGAATGACATCATTTATAGCATACATATTAATAATGTTATACATTTTATTTTTTAGTCCTGTAATAGTTTGTAAATTAATAGTTTCATCAATATCAACAAATAATTTTTTATCTCTATAATATATTTCCATTTTATCACCATTTATAATTTAGCAAACTTAGAAAAATTTGACTATACTTTCGACAAATCATGTCAAAATTAGTTGGTTTTCTTTTAAAAAAAAGGATGATTTGATATAATCTTTTTTAGGTGATGTATGTGAAAATTAGAACAGCAATATTTATTAATAAGTTCGTAACAAAAGTTTGTAAATTATTTGGTAAAAATGGATCAGTTTATCCGGGACATTTCGTTTATGATATTTTAGGACAGAAAAATGTTTTAGATAAAGTTAAATATCCAAAGTTAGTTATAGCAGTTACTGGATCATCTGGCAAAGGATCAACAACCGATTTAATTAACCATGTTTTAGTCGATGCTGGATATGATGTTTGTTATAATCAAAGTGGTAGTAATGGGGTTTTGGCGGCAACAACATTAATTTTAAATAATTGTGATAAAACTGGGAAATTTATGCATGATGTTTTGTTGCTTGAGTGTGATGAAAGACATTTGAAATTGATTTTTAAGAAAAATAAAATGTCTCACTTAGTAATTACCAATGTAACAAGAGATCAACCTGCTCGTAATGGACACCCTGATATTGTATTTAAGGATATATTACAAGCAATTGATGAACGTGTTAAATTAGTTATTAATGCAGATGATCCATTAGTTAATAGATTAAAATATAAACATAAAGGTGACGTTATTACCTATGGTTTAGATAGAATATCTGATAGTTATACTAAAAGTGCTTTAGAAGTAACTGATTATGCTTATTGTCCTTTCTGCCATACCAAGTTGAAATATGATTTTTATCAATATGGTCACATTGGGTCATATACTTGCCCAAATTGTAATTTTGAAAGAGGTCAAGTTGATTATTTAGCAAGTAATGTTAATTACAAAAAAAATAGTATGAAGATAAATAATTTAGATATTTATTTAAATAAAGATGTTTTATATGCTGTTTATTATACTGTAGCAGCATTTGCATTATGTAGAAGTATTGGTGTAAGTGAAGAAGATTTACTAAAAGCAATAAATCAAGATAAACAACAAAGTAAACGAGGTAAAGAATTAATTTTAGCTGGCCGTAAATTAACAATGTTAGAAAGTAAAAACGAAAATAATTTAAGTTATTATCAATCAATGAAGTATATTACAAACCAAAGTGGTACCAAAACGGTTATTTTAGGCTTTGATAACGTTTCAAGAAGATATCAATATAATGATTTATCTTGGTTATGGGATGTTAATTTTGAATTATTAAACAATAAAAAGATAGATAAAATATTTTGTATAGGACGCTTTAGATATGATGTTGCTTTACGATTAGAATTAGCAGATATTGATAAAGATAAGGTCATTTTGGTAGATGATGAAGAAAAATTAATTGACTTAGTTAAAAATAAAAGTACTGGTGATATTTATACAATGGTTTGCTTTGATATGACAGCCAAGATAAAAAAAATGATAGAGGATGATAATAATGAAAACATTTAAGATAGCACATTTATACTATGATTTAATGAATTTATATGGCGAAAATGGTAATTTAAGATATTTCTTAAAAAAATTAGAAGAACAAGATATTAAAGTTGAATTACACTTTTTAACTGTCGGCGATAAAATTGATTTTGAAAAATATGATTTTTATTATATGGGTATGGGAAGTGAAGAAAACCAACTTATTGTTTTAGAAGATTTTTTGCAATATAAAGAAGATATCGAAAAAGCTATAGCTAATAAAAAGTTCTTTTTAATGACCGGCAATGCTTTAGAACTGTTTGGTAAAAGAATTGAATATTTGGATGGTAGCTTTAAAGAAGCTTTAATGCTTTTTGATTTTAAATGTCGTGAAAATAAAGAACGTATTGTTGGTGAACAATTTTTTGAAACCGATTTAATTGATGAAAAAATAATTGGTTTTCAAAATAGAATGTGTTTAATGAGTGAAAATACTTATCCCCTATTCAAAACAATTGCTGGAAGTAGTTATAATTTAGTGGATGATACAGAAGGAATACATAAAGATAATTTCTTTGCGACTTATTTATTAGGTCCGCTTTTAGTTAGAAATCCTTATTTAACAGAATATTTTGTTAAAGAAATTTGTAATCAATTAGATATAAAATACAAAAAAACTAATAGAAAAACACTTGATTACAAAGCTTATCAAGAATATTTAAAAAATTTCCATTAAGAATCAGTTGATTCTTTTTTTCTTTACAAAATAAAGATTTTCCTTTATCATATGTTCTGTTTATTAAGGGGGATTTTTATTTATGGTTACACAAAAAGAAAAAAAGCAAAATAAAATGTTATTAATTTTTCATGAAGTTTTCGTTAAGTATATTAATGCTTATACAAAAGAAGATTTTGAAAATTACCAAATAAAAACAAGAACACAAGGTAGTTTTGTTAAAGATTTACTAGAAATGGATACGGTTTTTAATAATAAATTAGCTGAGCTTATGCAAGTTGAGCCTGAAGAATTATCTATTTTTGATAAAGCAATATGCTTTGGAATGAGTTTTAAAAAAACTGAACCAATTATAGTAATGGGAACAAATTCTCGTAGTCCACAAAGATTTAAGAATGTAAACGCCAAAATGACCGCAGAAGCAATGATGTATTATCTTGACAAAACTAAATATCGTATTGCTAAACCAAAGAAGAAAACTATTTGTGGTGGCGACTTTTCTTTTGAAGGGTTTGAAGATGGACACAAATTAGAGCTAGCTAAGTTAAAAAAAGAATTAATCGAAGCTTCAACCGGCAAAAATGTTAATTATTTAGTAGCTTTGGATATTTTAAAAAAAATGTATATTAAAGGAATTATTTATGGAAATGGTTTAGATGGAATAAGTGAAGAAGAATTTTTAAGTTTGCTAACAGTCTATGAGACATATGATGTTAGATGTTCAGTAAATAAAACTAGTGATGCTTATAAAGAAGCTTTCCAAAATAGATTGTTTATAAAATAATAAAAGTAGTTTGAGAGATAATTTTCAAACTACTTTTTTGTTTCGACCATTTCTTTTTTCTTTGCTTGGCGTTCTTCATATGAATAAATACAGCCACAGTAATCTTGGCGATATAAATTGTATTCTTTAGATAAGTTAATACTATCTTTATAACCATCTTTCTTTTTAAAATCAGAACAAAGATATTTAATTTGGTTTTTTTCTGCTACTTTAAAACCTATTTCATTAATTTTTTGGCTATTTTTATATGGGCTAACGGTTAAGGTAGTAGCAAAGTAATCATAATGCTTGGCTTGAGCTATTTCTGCTGTTTTATTTAGTCTTAAGTAAAAGCAATTGCTACATCTTATTCCACCCTCCTTTTCGTGTTCCATGTTTTTAGTTATTTGGTGAAAGAGATCATTATCGTAGTCGCAATCAATAATATTCAAAAGATTTTGATGAGGAAATTCATTTATAAAACGTATTTCTTCATTTTTTCTTTTTAAATATTCCTCATATGGTTCGATATTGGGATTGTAATATAAAATAGTTATATTAAAGTATGGTGTTAAAGTTTTTATAACATGAGAACTACAAGGAGCACAGCAACTATGTAAAAGTAATGATGGAACTTTCGCTTCGTTTTTAATGCTTTCAATTATTTTATTCATTTCTTTTTCATAATTCATATTGTTTCCCCCTACTGTGCCGGTTGTTCTTCCTGTGGTTGCTCTTCTTGATTGGTTTTATTTATTGAATCATAACTTTCGAAAAGAATATTTTCTTCAGTTATGGTATCAAGGTATAAAATTCCTTTAGTGACATCCATGTTAAGTGATGCATATATATCATTGTATTGATTTAAACGTTTTATGTTTTCAGTATCTATTATAACAGTGTTCAAATCATTCATAATTAATTTGAATTGAGTGTCGTCAATTACTTTGCCTTCACTAGATTTAAATGGCGTATATTCAATACTATCAATCATGGCGATAATGTCAGGATCAATCTTGTTTAAACCTTTAACTAGTTCTTCAAAGATTGTATCCGGTGTAAAATTAATTAAAGTAGGAATTCCTTGATACTCATTATCATCAACAATTAAATTGCCTTTTGAGGTAACAACTTTATTAGAATACTTATAATAAAATAAAACTTTTTCTTCTTCCACTTCGATAGTAATTTTACCAAGTGGTGTACGTTTAATTGTTGCTTTATTTATTAATGGTAAACTTTCAACGGCGCTTTTTATTTTTTTAGTATTTAAGTGATAAATAGCTGGATAATTTTCAATTTGAGCCGATTTGATAATTTCAATATCTTTAGTAAGATCATTACCTTTTATGTAAATGTTTTGAATGTTTAAATTATAGAAATAGTAAATGATTGCTGCTATTATAAGAAGAAAAGCCAAGAATTTTAATAAGATTTTTATTCTTAATTTTCTTTTTTTCTTCTTGCTTTTTTTAGCCATTTAGATTACTCCCAACCAATAAATTCTTGTTCAATTGTCATATCAACGTTAGTTTTTTGTAAAACAGTATCATGGACAAGCATGATTAAATCATGAACATCTTGACTAGTAGCATGACCTTTATTGATGATGAAGTTAGCATGTTTTTCACTTACTTCAGCATCTCCTATCTTAGTTCCTTTTAAATTACATGATTCGATTAAACGACCGGCAAAATCTCCTTCAGGATTTCTAAAAACGGAACCTGCAGAAGGAAATTCGAGAGGTTGAGATGACAAACGACGACGCTTACGGTCTTCCATAATGTCTAAAGAATTTTTCTTTTCTCCTTTTTTTAAAAAGAATTTAGCAGCAATAATTATATAATTTTTGTTTTCTTTAAACATAGTTGTACGATATTTGTAAGTTATCTTTTCATGTTCAAGAATTTTTATTTTAAAATTTTCGTTTAAATCAATAACAGTAACTGATTCAACATAATCCATAATACAAGAGTTATAAGCACCAGCATTACCATAGATAGAACCACCTACAGTACCTGGAATACCAGCTGCAAATTCTAAGCCAGTAAGGCTTTTATTGGTGCTTTCAACAACTAATTTAGGTAACATTGCTCCGGCTTCAGCGTAAGCCATGTTCATTTCGGGTTTAATATCTATTCCGTCAAGATGACGAAGACTAATAACGGCGCCATCAAAAAATTTAGAGTTTAGAACAACATTGGAGCCATTACCTAAAACAAAAAATTTAATATTATTTTCCGCTAATATTTTTAAAACTGATATTAAATCATTTATGGAACTAGGCATAATTAAATATTTAGTATTACCACCTATTTTAAAAGTATTATATTTAGTTAGTGAAGCATTTTCAATTACTTCAGCATAATTTCTTATTTCATTTATCATTTTATCAAATCCTTTAATTTATTATATATTACTTCACTACTATTATTCATACTCATTTTACCTAGATTCGTTTTGATTTCTTGATATTTTTGTGAATCAAATAGGATTTCATTTATTTTCTTTAATAGTATCTTTGAAGTTAAATCTTTTTCTTCAATCAATTCACCAGCATTGTTGTTTTTTAGTTCAAGAGCATTGTAATATTGATGATTGTTGGCAACATATGGCGATGGAATAAAAATAGCAGGTAAAGTTAAGGAAATTATTTCGCTCATTGTAGAAGCTCCAGCACGAGTAATTATTAAATCAGTATTTTTTAGTAAAGCTGGTAAGTCATCAAGATATGGTAAAACTTTAACGTTATCAGGAAATTTATGATCGGAAATAAATTTATCATAGAGATTTTTTCCAGTTATATATAATACTTGATAGTCTTGGTCTTTTACTTTTGCTAAAAAATCGGCCATTTTTTCGTTTACAGTGGAAGATCCAAGGCTGCCAGCGACCACGACAATAAGTTTTTTATTTTCATCTAAACCGACACTAGTTTTAGACAAGGGTTTCTTTTTTAAAGCGCTCTCACCACAAGGATTACCTGAGTAAAAGACCTCTCCTTTAGCTTTTTTAAAACTAGGTATAGACTCTTTGAAAGAAACACCAATAAGGTCAGCCTTTTTTTGTAAAACTAAATTAGTTTTTCCTGGATGAGAATTTTGTTCGTGAATAAAAGTTTTGATACCTAGCTTTGAAGCAGCTTTAATAACAGGATATGTAACATAGCCACCTATTCCCAAAACTAAATCTGGTTTAAATTCTTTCATAATTCTAAGACATTTTTGATAAGCTTTTTTGATTAGAAAAACATTTTTGATATCTAAACCGATATTACTTTTAGAAAAGCCATATATCTCTAAACTTTCATATTTAATACCTCTTTTGGGAATTAATTCAGCTTCCATACGATTATGAGTTCCAATATATAAAACTTCTAAATTTTTCTCATGTTCTTTGAATTTTTCAATTATAGCAAGAGCTGGATAAATATGTCCACCAGTCCCACCGGCTGATACAATAATTTTCATGATAATCACCTAATATAATTATACTATAAAATTCGATTTTTTTAACCTTTTTGCTTTTTATTAGACGTAAAACTTTGATTTTTTAATTTCGATACTTAAATTTGACCTTTATGTTCTTTTGCGTTAGTATACAGCTAACCAAGGGAGGCAACATTTATGAAGAAAAAAAATACAAGAAGTTATATTATAAATAGAATCCTAGATGAGTACAACAATGATAGTTCCCTATATGGCAGTTACTTGAAATTAATAAATATTGGAATGACCCTTTATTATAAAGAAAATGAATTAATTAAAAGTTTATTTAGTAAAATAGAAATATTAGATGAATGGAATAATTTGCTGGTTCCATCAAGTTTTTCTGATAATATTTTAGTATCTTTTAATGATAATCATTTAACATTTTTTATAAAGAAGACCACAAATAGTTTAGAAATATTAGAAACTCTAACTTGTGAAATTAATAAGTTATATAGTGATTATGAGAATACCAATTTTATTAATGAATATTGTAATATTCTAAAAGCTGAAGAAATAATAAAAATTATATTAGATATTCAAGATATTATAGACGATAATAAAATACTTGATTTATATGATAGCTTAAATATATTAAGTAAGAAGAATTATAAATGTTGTATTAAACAAATTTCTGTTAATTTGGTTAGACCACTTTATGAAACGATGAAAGAATTAGATTATAGTTTTAAAGATATTTTAAAAGAAGAAGGTTTTTGGGAGATTAACGAAATGTTTAGCAAAGAAAGTAATGTAAAAGATTATTATTTATTTGCTGAATTGTATCGAAAAATTAGAAATTTAATAAATTGCTTTTGTTTAAAGTTAAAAACAGAATAAATTATTTTAAAGCATTTTGTTAAGTTACTAATAAAAAAAGAGCCATAAAATGGTTCTTTTTTGGTGGTAGACAAGAGAAAAAGCTAGAGACTACTAGCTTGATTTATTGTTTTCTCAACAGCGTCCTTTATTTTAGTCTCACTAAATGGTTTATTTAACATATCAACAATACCATAAGTGAAAGCTTTGTTTATTGCTTCGCTTGAAGAATCGCCGCTTATAATAGTAACAGGCATTTTATTAAACAAGTTATTTTGTTTTAAATAGTCTAAAACAGCAAACCCATCAGTTCCAGGCATATTTAAATCTAATAAAATAGCTTTAATACTATTATCATTTTGATGTTCCTTTATAACATTTAAGGCTTCATCGCCATTCTCGGCAAAAGCTAATTTATAAGTATCATTAAATATTTTTCTTACAAAAATACGGATGACTTCCGAATCATCAGCAACAAGAATGATATTTTCATTACTAGATGTTTCAACATTACTTGAAGTATTATCTATTGCTTCATCATCATTTAAGTAAGAATTAACTAGTTTTATTATTTTGTTTGCTTCAGTAACTAAACTTTCATAATTTTGTGTAACAAAATTCAAGTTACTCGCTTTACTTTCTAGCTCATGTTGATATGCAATTTCAGCTAATTTAGTGAAGCCAAAATACTTGCAGTCACTTTTTAAGGAGTGAACTAAGATGGCATAGTTAGCCATATCACCTTCTTTATAGAATTTATCAATGCGAGCTAGCTTACCTTCGATGCCTTTTTGAAACTCAATTAAAGTTTCGTTGTATGTTGCGATATCACCAAATAACTCAAGGCTTTTATCGATATCGACGTTGTTTGCTTTTAAAAACTCTACTGTTTTCATATCCTACCACCTATCTTCAATACTTACATTATAGCATATTACTTTAAATATTTTAAGATAGTATCGTTTAATAATTCTTTGTTAAGAGGTTTGCCTAAGTAATCGGCAAAGCCATAAGTGGTTATTTTATTTTGGACTTCGTCTTTAGACGCTGCTGTAACTAAGATAACTGGAGTATTAAAATTTTCCAAGTCATGAAGATTTTTTAAAGTTTCACAACCATTAAGATCAGGCATCATATCATCCATTAAAATTAAATCATATTTATTTTCTATTACTTTAGAAATACAAGAACGACCACTATTACATAATGTTATTTGATAGCCATAATGCTTTAACATTGTTTGAGCTACTTTTAAATTAAGCTCATTATCATCAACAATTAAAATACTTTTTGACTTATTAGATTCTGGTTCTTTGGTCAAAACTTCTTTTATTTTTGGTAAATCAATATTATCTTTAATAATACTAGTTGTCTCATTAGCATGGCTACCGGCTGTATTGGATATATTTTTTAAATTGATATACTTAGTGATTATTCTTTCTAACTCTTTTTTATTAATAGGTTTAGCTAAATAATCATCAAATCCTAAGTTCAAATATTCTTCTTTCATGCCATCGATAGCATTAGCAGTAAGAACAATAGTCGGAATATTAAAATTAGGAGTGTTCTTTAATTCTTTTAAAACTTGACGACCACTCATTTTAGGCATCATGTCATCTAATAAGATAATGTCATATGTTTGATGATCTTTAATTTTGGCAATTGCTTCAAGACCACTTGTACATGAATCAATAGTAAAGTGATACTTATTTAGAAGAGTTTTGGCAACTTTAATATTCAATTCATTATCATCGACTATAAGAAGTGTTGAGCCAGTTGCATCAATAACTGATGTTTGAGATTTTTTGGTTTCTTTGATGGTTTCGGGTTTAAATGAAACTATTCTTTGGTCAATGGAAATCGTAAATTTTGAACCTTTTCCATAAATTGATTGAACTATTATTTTGCCATGCATTAAATCAACTAATTTTTTGGTTATAGCTAAGCCTAGACCTGTTCCTTCAATAGTTAGCTGTTTTTCAACGTTTAATCTTTCAAATTTAGAAAATAATTTAGGAATATTCTCTTCTTTAATGCCAATACCACTATCTTCAACTGATATTATTAAACGGCAAACATCATTTTGAATAATAGAAGATATAGTAAAGTCAACGTAACCTTCTTTAGTATATTTAACAGCATTTGTTAAAATATTTAAAATTATTTGCTTTAAGCGAACATTGTCTCCGTATAGGATTGATGGTAAAGATTTATCAATATTGATACGAAAATCTAGGCCTTTGTCACCAATACGTGCTTTAGTTAAAGCAATCAATTCATCTAACATGGAATTGATATTGTATTCTTTGTCAACTATTTCGAGTTTATTAGCTTCAATCTTGGAAATATCTAAAATTCCATTTACTAACTCTAATAGATTATTAGAAGCCATAATAATATCATCGACTTTTTCTCGCGATTCAGGAGGAATATTGTCATCTTTCAAACTTTCAGAAAAACCAACAATTGCATTTAATGGCGTTCTAATTTCATGAGACATGTTAGATAAAAAATCTGATTTGGCATGATTGGCTTTTTCTGCTGTGTCCTTAGCAATTTTAACTTGTTCAAGCATTTGAACATCAGGATTTTCAATAGTAAAGTACATAATCATAGTTATAAAAGTTTCAATATATGTCATTAATAAAATTTCAGGATGAGTAGTTTGAATATATATGGCAATACTTCCAATTATTAAAAAGATATATACAGGTAACATTTTTTTAGATTTGACCTTTTTATGATTGACGATTAAACAAATTATTACTACTAAAATAGCTATTAACGAGATAAAGTAAGCAAAAATTACACTTGGTCCACTAGTATATCTAGTACTAAAATTATCTTTAATAATTGAATTTATTGGTAAAACAGCCATTATCATAGAAACAATCAGGTAATACGAAACAAAAATTTTTACTTTTTTACTATTAAAATTTATTTCATCCGTTTTGACTACACTATAGACATAGTAAGCAAAAGTTGAAATCCACGATATTATATAAAGTAAATATAGTTTATAAATTATTATACTGATGATTTCGTATTCATTATAAATAATAGAAGCTAATGTGCACCCCATTTCTATTATTAATCCTAAAAAATTTAGTATTATTAAGGTTCCAAAAATCTTAGTTTCCTTTGTATCAATGTGTTCTTTTTTTAAATAAAGAATCATTAATAAGATACTAAATGGTAATGCACATAATGGAAAATATATGCTACTTGCCATAAAATCAACTCCCTACTCTACATATTAAGTATATCATTTTATTTACTTTTATCAAATAAAAACGAGTTGGTTAAAAGATAATTCATAAAAAAACATTAGATAATCTAATGTTATATTTTTTTAGTAAGTTTTGCACCATGTACTCTTTCTTTATCTGCATCCGTCTCTAACCAACTATAATCTATCTTTTCAGTTCCTTGTTTACGAGGTAATGTTTCTACTATTTCAATGTATGATGGTATTTCATATTCTTTTAATTGTTGTAATTCACCTTTAGAATTAGGTATTTGACCAAAGCATTTATCAAATATATATCTATTGTAATCGTCTACATTAGGTACTTTATCATAATCTAATACGACATATGCTTTGTTTACAAACAAGTTATCATCATCTTTTACTTTAACTACTGCACACTCTCTAACACCTTCAATGTTATTAATTATTCCTTGAATGTGATCTAAGTAAACTTTATTTAAGGTTGAAATTATATAGAATCTTGATTGACGACCAGTTAAAGTAAAATATCCCTCTTGATCAATTTTACCAAACATTCCTGTATTAACATACTCTTTTCCTTTTATGGTTACTTTAACTTCTTGAGTTTGTACGGGATTTTTATAATATTCTTTGAAGACATGTTTGCCACTAATTAATAGTAGACCTTCTTCATTGTATTTTTTTTCTTCAAAAGTTTCAGGATCAACAATCATGCAGTCGCTACCTGTTAAAATTTTACCAACTGTTTCTGGCTTTACTTTGATACCAAAAGAATTGGTTCCACAAGATACTGTTTCAGCATTACCAGCACCATTTGAAATTATAGTCTGAGCATGATGATTTTCAAAAAATAGTTGACCACTTTGTTGCATAGCAGGAGTTAAGAAATCACCACCTGAGATAAAACTTTTTACTGACGATAAGTCAAAATCTCTTGGAGCATAATTCATCATTAATTCTAGTAAAGCTGGACTTCCGAAGATGATATTTGGTTCTTTAGCCAAATATTCATAGATATTGCCTTTTGACAAATCGGGAGCTAAAACAACTTGACGACCACATAATAATGACATTAAAGTTGATGTTGAAAAGCCATATGGATAAGTGAATGGGACACATACTAAACTTTTTTCACCATGAGTATTATTTACATGAGTTGAATTTTTTAAATAAGTAGCTGCTGCCATGATATTTTTATTTGTTAAAACAACAGCTTTAGGTTTACCGGTTGTACCACTTGTAAATAATATTAAAGCATCACTAGCGCTATTGAATACTTTTTCGATTTTTTTAGGTTGAAATTCTGCTATACTACCTAAAGTATTAAAGTTGATAGTTTCGCTTTTAGTTAAGCGATAATCGTTATTTATATTGAGACTATTAACATTATTTTTTTCTAATGTTATAACATT
>UWSL01000034.1 GCA_900552975.1 uncultured Mycoplasmatota bacterium
ACAAATACATATTTAAATTAATAACCCCAAAATATAATTATACTAATCTTCCTTCTAAAAAAAATAAACCATATCTCCTTTTAATACTTCCTACAATAATTGCTATAATATCATTCTTTAATAATCAAAATGATTTGACTACGATAAAAAATATCGTAACTTCAATTATCTATTTTTTATCATCTCTTATTTTTTTATATCCTCAAAATATCAAATATTTTTCTAAAAAAAATCATATAGATAATGCCTTTTCTCTATCATGTATCAAGACTATTTTATTACCAACTATTGATCCAAAAGACACTTCTAAACTTCTTAGAGTTTTACATCAAGCTAAGATAAATTTAATTATCACTAAAGATACTAAAATACCTAAAAAAAATAAGTCTTCATTCAAAGAAATAAAATATCAAGAATTAGACCTATCTAAAAAACAAAATATTATTCTTTTTGATGAAAAACTTGGCACAGAGCAAATTCTTCAAATAACAAAACATAAAGATATATATTATGCAAAAGATGAAAATTTAGCTACTACAATTGAAAAAATAAGAAATTCTCGTGGCCTTATTGATAATTTAATAAAAGCCAATAACTTAAATACTATTTTATCTATATCTTTACTTTTATCAATCATTTTTCCTACCATCTTAGGCTATCCTTTTCCTTTTAATTACCTATTAGTTTTATCTTTATTATTTATTAAAGATATCTTTATTAATTGTTTTGCCCCATATTTTCGTTTTGATACTGATTTAATGGAAAGAGAACCACGTGATAGCGAAAATCCTTTAATACTAAAACAAGATAAATTATTCTTAAGTATTTCTATTCTTTTAGTTAATTTTGCTACATCAATTCCTTTTATGGCATCTTTAGCATCTGGTTCATCTGTATCTTTAGCAACTACCTTATCTTTGATTTCATATTTATTCTGTTTTATTATTTTAGGTTTTCAAAATGTAACTGAAAGAATTACTATTATTAACTTTCTAACAATCTACCAAGATAAGCGTATGCTTATAAGTACTCTTATAATTATTTTATCAATGGTTACGTTAAGTTACTTACCATTTGTTTCTACTAAACCAACTATTCCTAGTAATTATCTCCATTGTCTACTCATAGCTTTTGTAATTTTAGTAGGGCAGGATTTAATCAAACTAGCTCGTTTTACAACAATAAGAAAGAAGGATAAAAAATGATTAAATTAACTAAAAATATTAAAGAAGCAACTTTAATAACTCATGGTGGAACTTTTCATCCTGATGATGTCTTTTCAACGATTTTTCTAAATAAGATGTTTCCCAATTCTATTGTCTATCGTGCTACGCAAATTCCTGAAAAATTTAATGGCAATCAAATTATATACGATATTGGGTACGGTTCTTTTGATCACCATGGTCCAAATGCCAAAATGCGAAATGATAAAATAAAATATAGTTCTTTTGGTTTACTATGGAAAGAATATGGTTTAAGTTATCTTTCTAAAATAACTGAAAATTATGAAAAACTTTGGCAAATAATTGATGAAAAATTAGTAATGCAAATAGATGGTATTGATAATGGTAATTTTCCTAAAATAGAAGCCGATTACAAATTAATGGACCTAGACAATGTTATAGATTTATTTAATAAAGCCTGGAATGAAAAAGTTGATAATGATCAAAACTTTCAACAAGCGTGTATGATAGCTGAACTTATCTTTGATCGTTTACTCCTTAAGGAAAAAGCCAAACTAGAAGCCCAAAAAGAAGTTGAAACTTCCATTGCTCAAAATAACCATCAAGAAATATTAATTTTAGATAAATATATGCCATATAATGATGCTTTATTTGAATCAAAAAATCCAGCAGCCGCAACTATCAAGATAATTATCTTTCCTTCAAATAGAGGAGGGTATAATATAAAACCACGAACTATTAGTAAAGAATCAAAAGAATTACTTGTCAATTTTCCAAAAGAATATTTAGGTTTAAGTGATGAAAAACTAGAACAAGCAAGTCATATTAAAGGAGCTCGTTTTGTTCATATAAATGGCTTTTTAGCTAGTGCAAACACTCTAGATGCTGCACTTTTACTGGCTAACCAAGCCTTAGAGAACAAGGAAGATTAAATCCTTGTTTTTTTCTTCTTTAAAAGTCCTTTTCATGTTATAATTAACTAGAATAGGAGTGCTATGAAATGAAGAATAATAAAGAGGAAATTATAAATTATTTAATAAACAACGACTCAAAATCCAAAGAATTACTTTTAAACTTATTAGCCGAAAAAGATTATCAAACGATAAAAAACATCATCTTATCATTAGATCGTCTAATAAAAAAACAAGACCTAAACAAAAATATTAAAGAAAATTTTTTATTTTTAATTGCTCAAAATATTGATGAGCAGGAATTGTTTGATGAAAGAATGTCTTTAAAAAAGGAGTTTAGTTTTTTTAATGGAACAGAAATTGTCTTATTACAAAAACTATTACGTCAAAATTACCAATTTAATGCCAATGCCTTAAATAATGCTAAAGATAATTTATTATTAGAAATCATTAAATATCCAAATTCTAAAAATTGCGAAGAAGCTTTTTCTATCTTAACAACTCGCATCAAAAATAAAACTTTTGATGTTGAACATTTTGCTGAAGATGATATGTTAAACTATTTAACTTTAGCTAGTAAACTAATGGATCAAAGTGGGGTTGAAAAATTAATTAATAATGATACCTTTATTAATATATATAATTCCAATAATGTAACTTTACCCACTATTTTGCTTGCCTCTAATAAAATAGAAAATTCTCGTCTAAGGATTATTACAGCTGATAAGTCAAAACAATATATTAAACAAAATCCAGAACAAATAGCTAATCTTTTATCCAAGGAAGAAATTGCTTTTCTTTGGCAAGACAATGATATTAAAAACCTTTTTATTAATAACCAATTACGCTATGATTGTCTTGATTTTAAGAGTCAAAAAAATTTATTAGAAAATAATGAAGTTTTTGATTTGTATTCGCTAAATACTATTAAAGAATTCATTGTAGGTTATGATGATAAAGAAACATTAATTCATCATGATGATTTCCTTTATACTTATCTTACCAAACTAAATAAAGAAGCAGTATCTTATCAGTATCTTGATTTCTTTATTAATCTTTTTGATGAAGAAACCTTATTTATTATTACTGATGATCCTCGTTTTTCTTATCTTCAAGACTCAATAATTCTTTATATCATAAATAGTTTAAAACCTCCTTATATTAATTCTTTTTATAAGAATTCTAAAGTTAAAGAAGCCCTTTTAAATAATAAAAATATTACTATCTATACTAAATTACCTTTAAGTATTCAAAAAGAAATTTTGGCTTCTTTAGATAAACTATTACTCGATAACGATAATCGTCAATTATTTTTAAATAGTGATGATGACTTAATTAGAAAAATATTTAAACAAAATAATAATTTATACAATGAAATTTTAGATATTTGTATTAATGAAAAAAAAGCTTTAACTTATGAAGAATTAAATCGCTTAATTAAATTAATGCCAACTGATTTCTATGAAAAACTAACTACTGAAGATATTTATAAATTATCAGGACCTACAATCATTGCTATTTTAGTTGATTCTAAAAACACTTTCCGTAAAGTAATATTAGATAATGAATTATTATGTTCCCGTATTATCAATTCAATTAGTAAAGAAAATATTTCCATGATTAAAACATGTCTTTTAAAAGTAACTGATCGTGAAAAAGTATCCTTAATAACGAAAGCCAAAAATATTACCAATATCTATGGCTTAATTAATATAATTAAAACAATGTCTGAAGAAATAAAACAAGAATTATATCAAAATCGCCAAATAAAAGATCTTATCTTATTTACTAGTTCAACAGATTATATAATAGATAATCTAACTATAACTTATCTTTTAGAAAATAAGGAATTAATTCTTAAATTATCTAACAATGCACTACTAGAATTCTTAACTTCTATTAAATTAAAAGAATTAAATAATTTACTTAAAGAAGAAACTATTTTAAGTAAAATTTTAATAGTTGATAATGCTTATGAAAATATTATTACATTATTAAATCATGACTCGCTTATTTTAAGTAGTCTAATAAATAATAAAACTGCTAAGTATCTTAAAGCTTCAACATTAAACAAATTACTAAAATCTCTTTCTATTAATGATAAGAAATTAATTTGTGCCAATGATAATATTCTTTTAATAGTTTTCGATAATAATCAAAACGTTTTAAAAGCATTCAAAAATCTTTATGAAAAGAATAACTATCTTTTAAATAGCCTTGAGTTGACATTTTTAAATAGTCAAACCATCAAATTAAAATTTGCGCACCTTGAATTTCTAACTAAACATAATTATTTACAAAAATTATTAATTGAAATTAATCAAAAATATCCTCTTGATAATAAATTTATAACTACTTTATTAAATAACGATGCTGTTGGTACCAATATAAATCCTATAACGAATCTCTTAGAAACTATCTTGCAATCAATTGATGGCGTTGGTCGTAAAAAATATGGTAATTTCTTAAAAATATTTGCCGATACTTCATTTACTAAATTATCTGTTATAGAAATAAATCAAATTATTAATTATTACTTATATGTCATTCCTTATTTAAAAAATGGTTTTGTTCAAATTAAAAGACCTGATATTGTTGAAGTTCCTCGAACTTACCATGAAATAATTACTTATGAAGAAACCTATACTAAAAATATTGAAGAAAAGATTAGAACTAAAGATTATGAAAGTTATCAATCTATTACTTGCTTAAAATATTATAAAATGACCTTAGAAGAAGCAAGAGCCTTGCTTAATCAATATGATATAACTAAAATAAACGAAAAAGCTTATCAAAATGAAATAAACTTTCTTCAAAATTTAAATAATTTTCTTCATCAATCAGAAAAAGAAATTAGAAAGAATAAAAAATTAAAGGAGTACAAAATAAGTGATATCTTTAAGATAAATAATCGCTTACATGAATTATTTAATAAATTATATAATTATGAATTAAATATTAATCTTAATACTTATCTACCTCATAATTTAGAATTATATGGTAAGGAAATCACTATTTATGAACCAAAAGAAAAATTTTCATATTTACTAAGTTCAATAAATCAAAAAGAAATGTTTAACACTTCTGATTCACTAAGTGGTTGGAATGATACGTTAAGTATTTTAGATAAAGACTCTTTGACAGCAACTTTAGTTAGTAATGACAATCTAAGTCTTTTTATCCCAAATGATCTTAATTTTGGTTTCACTAAATTAAATAATAATACAATTGAGAATATTAAAGTTAATAATCAATCACTATTTGCTTTACCAAGAACTCTAATAAATAACACTCGTCAAACTCGCAATCTTTTTACTTTAAATAAATATGAAAATAATACCTCAACTGCCAAAAACCCTTTTCTAACTCCAGATTATCTCCTTTTATTTAAAGATTTAATTTACTTAGATGAAGATACCATTAAAACATCATATCTAGAATATGTTTATCGTACTAGTAAATCATTTAAAACTAAAAAAAGTCCTAATGGAATACCAATAATTGTTCTTAATCGTGAAAAAATAATATCTGAAGAAATTCAAGAACTTCAATTAACTTTAACTGAATATAAAGAAACATATAATGTTTCCTTGTTAAAAAAAATAATTGAAAAATATAGTAATAATTATTTAGGTTTAACATATTTTAATAATGACTTTCTAAATAAATTTAATTATCAAGATTTACTAAGTTGCATTGAGAATCGTCTTAAAACTAGTCATAATACCTCAGAATTAAATTTATTAAAAGAATTATTTACAACAGAATTAAATAAATGTGATAATGTCAAAGATTCCCAAATAATTAATAAAATACCATATAATAAATACTTAAAAATAATTGAAAACAAATTAAACTAAGAAAAAACACCTCAAAACTTGCTTTGTTTCTGATAAATGTTACAATTAGTAAGAAGACGGAGAGTATTATATGCAAAAAGAAAAATTAAATTTTTATGATATTTTTTACTTATTTATTTTTGGTTGTATCTTAGGATGGCTTGTAGAAGGTATATGGTCTTTGTTAAAGAAACATCTTTTAATAAATCATTCAGCTTTAGTAATTGGTCCATTTAATGTAGTTTATGGCGTTGGAGCTGTTGTCTTAACTATTATGCTTTATAAAATAAAAGATGCTAGTTTAGTTAAAATATTTAAAACATCTTTTATAACAGGATCTATTTTAGAGTACATTATGAGCTTCCTAATGGAATATATGTTAGGCTTTGTTGCTTGGAACTATAGTAAGAAGTTTTTGAATATTCATGGTCGTATCTGCTTAACATATTCTATCTTTTGGGGATTCTTAGGTATCTTTTGGATTAAACTAGTCTATCCAAAATTAAAAAAAATAATTGATCAACAAAATCATGAAATAGGTACTAAAGTAATGCACATTTTAACCATTTTTCTCATCTTTGACACTATTCTAACCTTTAGTGCTGTTAATAGGGGAAAGGCTTTTGAAAAAGGTCTTCCTCCAACCAATCGCTATGAAGAATTTTTAGATAATAACTTTGGAGTTCCTTATCTTAATAATATGTATAATAATCGTTGGAATCGTCGCTGATTCCTTTTTTTAGCAAAATTTGACTTAATAACTAACCATATATATAATTAAACAAGAAATGTTGAAAATAAAGCAACATCCATTTTTCGCATAAAAAGGGGGAACGAATTATGAATGTATTAGAGCTTTTAGATAAAGAAATAAAAGGTAAGGATTGGTCTGAAGAGACTAAAAGTCGTTACCTTTACATAAGAAGTGGTCAACTATTTTCTTATGATCCACGTTTTTTCTATGCTAATAACTTTTTAAAAAAAGAAATTTTAGAACGCCAAATAAATCTAGAAAACGTAACCGATTTCCGTGTTGTTTGCACAAGCTGGTCAGAACAAGTATATGCTCCATTATTAAAAGAACTATTACATAAAACATCTTGTGTTATAAAATCTAAATTTCATAGTCTAGTTAGATTTCCTTTAGAAAAAAGTGTTATCTTTGCTGATGCTTGTATCAAGTCTGATTTAGCCCGTATTAAAATGCAAAACAGTACTGAAAATTATACTAAAGAAGATGACCCATTATATGCTCAAAATACCTTATTTGATATAGATCATCAAATAAATTATATTAACGATTATTACTCATCAATTAAAATTAAATTTATGGCTCAAACTATTCAAAGAGAATTTCAAAAAATAAATAACATTCAGGATACTCATCTAATTAACCAAGATGAATTATTTATTTATAAAATAACTAAAATAAAAGATCTATTAAGTACTTGGCCTTATTTAAATAATTATAATGACATAGCTTTTGCAATTAACTACCTTATTCGTAAATTTTTTACTGAAACAGAGCAACGCCAAATTGAATCATATGAATTATTTGATGAATCTGTTCAAGATTGGAATTTTGCCAATGTATATACTTTTGTCTTACCATATGGTAATACTATCTATTATACTTTGGCCCAAAAAAATGGCTCTTATTCCTTTGACATGACTTCCTATGAGGAATCTCAAGAATTAATAAATTCCTATCCTGATAATCAAATAGATAAACTTTATCATTAAAATAAAACTAATTGACTTGTTCTTACATAATGTATAAAATATATAATAATATTAAAAATAAAAAAGGAGGGAAAAAATGCTAGAAATAATCTTTGATACCTTAATTGATACAGCTCGCTTAGTTCCTTTTTTATTTTTATCATTTCTTGTCATCGAATTATTAGAACATAAATTAAGTAATAAAACTAATAACATTCTTTTAAAATCTGGCAAACTTGGTCCTTTACTAGGTAGTCTTTTAGGAATAATTCCTCAATGTGGTTTTTCTGTTGTAGCTACCAATCTTTATATTACTAGAATAATTTCTTTAGGAACACTTATTGCTATCTATTTATCAACGAGTGATGAAATGCTTCCAATCCTTTTATCAGAAAAAGCACCATTTAAAGAGATTGCTCTAATTTTAGTAATTAAATTTGTTGTTGCTGTCATTACAGGTTATATAATTAATATCATCTTTAAAAAAAATAAAGAAGAACATGAACATTATGACATTTGTCATGAAGAACATTGTGGTTGTGAACATGAACATCATTTAATTCAATCAAGCATGATTCATACAGTCAAAACTTTAGTATATCTTCTCCTTATAACTTTTATAATTAATGTTATCTTCAATTATGTTGGTAGCCCATACTTAAGTAAAATTTTTCTTAAAGATTCTCTTTTTGGACCTTTTATCACTAGTTTAATTGGTTTGATTCCAAGTTGCGGCTCTAGTATTATGCTTACCGAATTATATTTAAAAGGAGCGATTAGCTTATCATCTGTCATATCAGGTTTATTGACTGGTAGTGGTATAGCCCTTTTAATTTTGTTTAAATCAAACAAAAATTTAAAAGAAAATATTACAATTCTTTCCATAATTTATCTTACTGGAGTTTTAACAGGTATTATTATTCAATTACTAATGAGTATATTTTAGAATATACTTTTTTTTATGAAAAAAACAAAAAGATAGTTCAAATACAACAAAAAATATGCTATAATCATTCGTAAGATAGGAGAGTTTTTATGGTAAATAGGAAGGGTTTTACATTAGTCGAGTTACTAGCTGTAATTGCTATTCTTGGCATCTTATCAATTGTTGCCATAGGAGCCTATAGTGGTGTAACTAATAAATCAAAACAAAAAGCATATCAAACAAAAGTTTCTCAGATTGAAACTTCAGCAGCTAAATGGGCAAAAGAAAATAACATTGATCGAACAACTTCTATTTCTGTTAATAAATTAGTTGTTGAAGGCTATTTAACTGCTGATGAAGTAACTGATAATGGCTTGTCAACAATTACAAATCCTACAAATAATGAAAATATGATTTGTAAAATGATTGAAATAAGGTACAAAAATGGTGAAATAGTAACATCATTTGATGATAGTAAAAACAATTGTACTTTAGCAGAACAAGCTTTAAATGACTCTAAAATAAAAATAACAGCCTATCAACAAGGAATGCCACAGAATAAAGCATCTTTAAATACTAATTCAAATAATTCATTCCCTTGGACAAATAAAGCTGTTACCTTAGTTGTTTCAAGTGATACATATAAAGATAGTGCACAAAATAAAAATGAACAAAATCCAATAATTGCCGTGTCTTATGATTATAATGGAAATACAACTGATAAGGAAGTTATTATTACAGACCAAGGCAACGATAAAAAAGTATCAAATTTTTATTCGGGCAAAGTTTATCTTAATGACACAAGTTCTTACTACAATACTATTAATATTGATGCTGCAGTCATCTATGATGGCAATGTCGTTGTTACTTATCGTTTCAAAGATGGTTCAACAAAATCAAGAACAGTTAACGTTCGTATCGATAAAGAAGAAGCAACAGCATCTGTAATTGCTGGATCTGATTGGGTTACTGAAACTCAAAAAGTAACTATTAAATTAGATGATGGTAATGGTAGTGGAGCTAAAAGATTTTATATTGGAGCTGGTGATAGATATGACGCTCCAGGTGTCAATAAAGTCGAATTGTGTGACAACAATAATAAAAATTGTAAATATGAAAAAGAATACAATGCTCCAAGTGTTGGTGAATATAATATTTGGACTGAAGATATGGTTGGTAATATATCAGCATATCCTAAAAATAAAATATCAGTAAATAACGTTGATAGTACGCAACCATCTTGTGAATTTGAAAATATAGGAACCTTAGGATTACTAAATTGGTATACTACAGAAGTAACTCCTAAAATGCGTACAAGCGTAGCTGGTATTAGTGGCCTATACTTCGGTATTTCTAAGACTGAACCAAATAAAGAATCTCCTAAATATTCAAATTATGTTGGTTATACGTCAGTTGGTTATGACCAAGCTGCTAAAATTGGAAATACTAGAGGCCAAGAATATACATGTTATGTTAAGTCACTAGCAGGCTTAAAATCACAAAAGAAAATGACTATTAAAGTAGATACAACACCTCCTAAAGTAAGTATTTCGCCAACTAAACAGGAAACTTACGTAAAAAGTAAAACAATAACTATCAAAGCTCAAGATACATTGAGTGGTTTAGGAAAAAATAGCCGAGTAGAATATGCTTGGAGTACAGATAGTAATAATGAACCAACCTCATGGAAAAGTGTTGCAATCCCTGGAACAAACTATGATGGAGAATTTGGTCCAACTGATGAAAAGACTGTAACTATAACTGGAAGTGGTATGACAGGTATTTATTACCTTTGGATAAAAAAAGGAACTATAACTGATGCTGCTGGTAATGTAAGTAAAGGTATTCAAGATAAGTCAGCAAGATACGGACCATTCTATTTCGATAATACACCTCCATCATGTGAATTACAATCAACTGGCTCAACTGGTAATAATGGTTGGTATATTAGTAATGTTGATATAAAATTTAGAAGTACTAGTGATGCTGATAGTGGTGTTGCAAGTTATGGAATAGGAAGTACTAATGGTAATAAAACAGCTACATTGAGAAGTGATACTGAATCGATTACTTATACTGGTCATATTATTGATAATGCTGGTAATAGTAATACATGCAGTATCTCAGTAAAAAGAGATACTCAAAACCCATCATGTACTTTAGGAGCTACTGGAACTTCCGGTGATAACGATTGGTATCGTAGTGATATCACTGTTAAATTTAATTCTGTTGATGATGCTATAAGTGGTGTTGTTAAAAAAGGTTTAGGTGGCGTTAATAATAGTGATACAATCTTTGTTAATACCGAAACCAATGGTGTTACATATACAGGCTATGTTGAAGATGAGGCTGGTCATACTGCAACTTGTCAAAGAACTTATAAAATAGATAAAACGTCTCCTAGTTGCACGTTAGGAGTAACTAATGGTACTAAAGGAGAGTACGGTTGGTACACAAGTAATGTTGATCTTGAAATAACTAGTCACACCGATAGTCGAAGTGGTGTTGCTGGTTATGGTATAAGTACTAATGGAAATGCTAATTATTCAAAACATAAAGATACGCGAAATGTAGACACTGATTCAAATGGAGTAACATTCACTGGCTATATTAAAGACAATGCCGGTAATACTGCAACTTGTGGTCCGATTAATGTTAAAAAAGATTCTACACCTCCAACATGTTCTTTGAGTACAGTTTGTAATGGTGAAGGCAAAGGAAAATGGTGTAGATCAACAGTAGATGTAACTTTTGGAACTAAATCTGATGGTGCTAGTGGTGTTGCTGCATATGGATTGAGATCTAATTATACAAAACATAGCGATACAAGAAATAATGATACCGGTGCAAATGGTGTTGATTTTACTGGCTACATTAAAGATAAAGCTGGTAATACAAATACATGTACAACAACAGTCTATAAAGATACACAAGCTCCGGCTGCGTCAATTTGTACATCTGAATTGACATTATCAGGTAGAGAAGGAAATTCGGGATGGTATAAATCAGCGGTCAAATTGAGAGTTAATAGTAATGATGTAGATGTATTTAAAGTAAGGGAAAAATTTAAAGAAAGAGGAGCGTCTTGGTCAAATAATGGAACTACTAAATATGATGGAGGAGATACAGTAAAATTTGATGATGATGGATATTACAAATATACCGTTTATTTATATGATGAAGCAGGAAATAGAACTGATTGTACCGAAAAAGAAAACGTAAAAATAGACACTGTAAAACCATCATTATCTACACATAGGATGGTAAATTGTGGTTGTCCATCAGGAACAGATGTATACTATCGAAAGGTAAG
Source organism: uncultured Mycoplasmatota bacterium (assembly GCA_900552975.1). GTDB lineage: Bacteria > Bacillota_I > Bacilli_A > RF39 > UBA660 > Coprovivens. Next base: position 11,895 of record UWSL01000034.1, read on the forward strand.
TGTTTCGGATGCAACTAGTGGCTTATCATGGTCTGATACAAATTACTATATTGGAACATATAGTGGAGATGCAGACCATCACAAGCCAGTTACTGGAAATAAAAGTACATCTGGAGCCGAATGTTTCTGCTCGGGAACAAATAACCTATATGCTAGTTGGACTCTTTGTGACGTAGCTGGTAATTGTAAAAGTGATAGTAAAAGTTGGACAAAATAGAATAGAGGTTAAATATGAAAGAAAATAAGAAAAAAATAATTATAATAAGTTTAATTTCTATTCTTATAGTAATCATTATCACAATAGCTGTTTGTTTTATTATAAAAAATAAAAATCAACAAAAGGAAGCCAAAGCTTTCAATAAAGAGGCCGCAGCTAATCAACTAAAAGATTATGAAGAAGGAAACTTTAATTTTCATGATATTAAAGTTATTCCTTCTTGTTCCAATGAAGAAGATTGTATATTAGCTAATAGCTATTTTAAACAAATAAGTTATAAAGAAGATAATGCTATCATAAATGAAATTTTAACTAAAATAAATAATAAAACTAATGAATATTATGAAAAAATAAATTCATCTAATAATGATAAAAAATGTAATAAATATATTAAAGATTTATATTATAG
>UWSL01000035.1 GCA_900552975.1 uncultured Mycoplasmatota bacterium
CTTCTAAAAATGGAATTCTTATTAAAGGAAGCAACTATCTTGAAAACTTATCAAAAACTAAAGTAATTGTTTTCGATAAAACAGGAACCTTAACTAAAGGAACATTCAATGTAACTAAAGTTAACCCTATTGATATAACTGAAGAAGAATTATTAAAAATAGTAGCAACAGCTGAAAGTTATTCACCACATCCTATTGCTGAATCTATAAAACGTGCTTACAACAAAAAAATTAACCCTAAAGAAATCAAAAAATACGAAGAACTTTCAGGTTTAGGTATTCATGTAAAGACAGCTTCTAAAGATATCTATATAGGTAACAAGAAACTGATGCAAACTTTAAAAATAAAAGTAACAACTCCAGACATTGGAACAACTCTTCATGTTGCTATAGATAACAAATATATTGGAAATATAATTATTGCTGATGAAGTAAAATTAGAAGCGGCTACTTCATTATCTAAACTAAAAAAAGAAAATAATATTTCTAAATTAGTTATGCTTACAGGAGATAATAAAAAAATTGCTGAACAAGTAAGCAAACAAATAAAATTAGATGAATATTATGCTAATCTTCTTCCGGAAGACAAAGTTAAAAAAATTGAAGAAATAATTAATTCCCAACCAGAAAATGCTAAAGTGGCTTTCGTAGGTGATGGCATAAATGATGCTCCTGTTTTAACTCGTAGTGATATTGGTATATCTATGGGAGCTTTAGGATCTGATGCTGCAATTGAAGCTTCTGATATTGTTATTATGGATGATGACTTAGAAAAACTAAATACAGCTATAACAATTTCTCAAAAGACTTTAAAAATAGTTAAAGAAAATATCTATTTTGCTCTAACTATCAAAATATTATTTTTAATCCTTGGGGCTTTAGGTTTATCTAATATGATGATGGCTGTTTTTGCTGACGTTGGTGTATCAATTATCGCTATCTTAAATGCAATGCGTACTTTAAAAATAAAAATACAATAGATATGGTTTTTTCCGTATCTTTTTTATTAAATAATATAGATAAAATTTATAAAAAATGATATGCTTTTTTATGAAAAAATCAAGAAGGTGAAAATATGTTAAAAGGAAAAATTGCTATTGTAACAGGTGGAACTCGTGGTATTGGTTTGGCTATTGTTAAAAAATTTTTAGATAATGGTGCTACAGTAATTCTATTAGGCTTTAAAGAGGAAAGTGTTACTAAGGCACTATCTGACTTAAAAAAGACAAATAATAACTACCAAGCTGATGGTGCGGCTAGAAGCTAAGAAAGGAATAATCATATGAAAAAAAATATTTTAACAATTAGTTTATTTCTTATTATTATCATCTTAACAATTACTATTGCAGTAATTGCTAACATTCATCATAATTTTAAAGAAAACATAAGTCCTTTACAATCTTTAATAATTAAAAATACTAGTATAAATCTTCAAGATAAAACAAAAAAATATTCTATAACAATACCTTGTGATGAAATAAAAGATTTAAATGAACAAATCATTTACTATCAATTAAAACCTAATTTTCAAGATAGTAAAGTTCAAGTTTCTACTCAATTATTAAACAACAATCAAATAGTAACTGATTTAAAAAAAGGTTTAACAAGTCTTAACATTACTATAGATATAACAACACCTGAAGGTCTTGAACAACTTTATAATATAGAAGCGACATGTCAAAAATAAAATAAGGGGGAATAACATGAGTAAAACAGACGAAGTATTATCATTAATTAAAGAAGGCTATTCACTTAATGAAATTCCTAAATTGCTATCTTTAAATATTCGTGAATATAATGATATTTTAAAACAAATCAAAAATCGTGGTTATAATTTTAATAAAACCATAACCAGTAGTGGTCAAATAATCTTAAAACCCAATAAAAGTTTAAATTTTGATAATAACTCTCGTCGTTTACGTATCAATGTTAAAGATCGTTTCTTTCGTTGTATTTTTATTTCTGATTTACATATTGGAAGTATCTATGAAAGACCAAAACTACTACCTAAAGTATTTGACTATGCCAAAGCTCATGACATTCATATCATTATTAATGCTGGCGACACTATTGACAATATTTATCCAGAAAGTAACCAAGTTCTTGTTAATAAAACATTACCATCCCAGATCAAAAAACTCATAAGAGTTTATCCGTACGCTGAAGATATAATTACCTTAAACTTAGGTGGTAATCATGAATATAAAAGTATTATTGAAGATGGTTATGATATTTTAAGAAAAGTAGAAAGTAGTCGCTATGATATGGTTTCCCTTGGTTATGGAATGTGTAAAATTTTATTAAAAGATGATTCCATAGCAGTCATTCATGATCTAAAAAAGTCTAATAAGTTAGATGTTCCTAATGATGTATCTATGATTTATAAAGGTCATAGTCATAAAGCCAAAAATAGTTATAAAGAACAAAAAAAGACTTTCATTCCAGCTTTTTCTGAAGATGGAACAGGTGCCTATGAATATAAACCATTAATGGGCTTTTTAGATGTTCAATATATCTTTTATGACAAACTTATTGAACGAATAAATACCAAACAACTAGCGATCGTTAATGGTCAAATACGTCAAGCAAACGAAGAATCTGTAATCTTAAGAAAAATACCTCATCCAAGAAATATTGACAAAAAAGAGTGAATTTAATATAATTTAATCACAAACGAAGAAGAAGAAGAGTAAATAAGACTTTATATCAAAGAGAACTCTTGGTTGGTGAAAAAGAGTATATAAACTTATTGAAGAAACTTTCGAGTTGAATACTGTATACAAGGTATTCCGCTAATCACGTTAAGATTTTAAGAAGTAATTAAGGTGGTACCACGGCTAGCTCGTCCTTTAGGATGAACTAGCTTTTTTTAGAAAGGATTGATAAAAATGACTACCAAAGAATTAGCTGATTTAATATTTCCTAATATTACCAAAACAATTGAAGATTATGAAAAAGAATACCCAGAGAGAAATTTAAAAGAAGGGGCTAAAGTAACTCGTTATGCTCCATCACCAACTGGCTTTATGCATATTGGTAATTTCTATTCTGTTACAATCGACTATTTATTAGCTCGTCAAAGTGGTGGAGTTTTCTATCTTCGAAATGAAGATACAGACTCAGCTCGTGAAGTAGAAGGAGCAGTGGAATATATTCGTCATATCTTAGAACATTATAATATGAATCCAGATGAATACGAATATCGTGATAATGGTAAAACAGCTGGTATTTATGGACCTTATATCCAATCAGAAAGAAAAGAAATCTATCATGCTTTCATTAAACACTTAATAGCTGAAGGTAAAGCATATCCATGTTTCTTAACTCAAGAAGAAATGGATTCAATTAGACAAAGTCAAAAAGAAGATAAAAGAAGAATTGGTATATATGGTCGTTATGCTAAATATCGTAATTTATCTCCAGATGAAGCGGCAGAACGCATTAAAAATGGTGAAAAATATACTATACGTTTAAAGAGTAGTGGAGACTTCAATAAAAAGTTTAAATTTGATGATTTAGCTAATGGAACAATGGAATTTCCAGAAAATGATACTGACTTACCAATCATGAAATCTTCTAATTTACTTCCAACATACCATTTTGCTCATCTTGTTGATGACCATTTAATGCGTACAACTCATGTTGTTAGAGGTCAAGAATGGATAAGTTCAATTCCATATCATTATGAATTATTTAAAACATTTGGTTTTAAAATGCCTAAATACATTCATACACCATTAATTTTAAAAAAAGATGGGGATAAAATTAGAAAAATTTCTAAACGTTTAGATCCCGAAGCACGTATGACATATTATGAAGAAAAAGGCTATCCCGTTGAAGCTTTAATCGAAGCTATCATGACTATTGCCAATTCTAACTATGAAGCATGGCGTGAAAATCATCCCGATGCTCCATTTACAGAATTTGAATTTTCTCCAAAGAAAATGAGTGCTTCAGGAGCCTTGTTCGATTTAGATAAACTAGACAATATTTCTCGTAATTACGTTAGTAAACTAAAAGCTACCGAAGTATTTAAATTACTTGATGACTGGTCAAAAGAATATGATAAAGACTTTAATGAATTAATTAATAAATACAAAGACTATACCATTTCTGTTTTAAATATCGAAAGAGAACAAAAGAAACCTCGTAAAGATTATGGTTGCTTAAGTGAAGTAAAAGGTCAAATTTGGTATATGTTTGATGAATTATTTACTGATGTAAATTATGACTTTGATCCACGTTTTTCTAAAGAAACAATCAACGAAGTTATCAACACCTACTTCAATGAATACTTCGATGAAGCAGATGACAAAGATACTTGGTTCAATAAAATGAAAGAAATGACTGATAAATTAGGTTTTTGTTCTAATATGAAAGAATATAAAAATAATCCTGATAATTATAAAGGAAGTATTGCTGATATTTCTAATATTATCAGAGTATCAGTAACTAGCTTAAAACAAACTCCTGACTTATATGTTATTTTAAAACTATTAGGTAACACTCGTTTAAAAGAACGCATTAATAAAATTAACTAATTAAATTAAAACCTTGCTTACATTAAAAGCAAGGTTTTAATTTGATAAATTTGACTAAAAAAAATATTAATAGTATTATCTAAACCAATAAGGGGGCTTAATTATGCATTTAAAAAATATTAATCATCAAGCCCTTAAAAGACTTCAAAAAAAATCATTAAAAAAATTAACTTATAAAGCCTTTATGTTAACAACAATTACTAGTTTTTTACTTTTTAGTAATGATAATCCTCCTTTAAAAACTAAAGTTATCTCTGTAAGTACTACATCTTCTTTTGATAAAATAGAAACAGAATTAAATAATCTTTCAGATGATAAAATATATAATTTTACTAACAATAAAGTTAAAGAAGAAATCTTAAAAATACTAAATAAAACTATGGATGAACCAATTACATATGGTGAACTAAAGAAAATAACAAGTTTAGAATTAACAGATCAAGTAACATCTGATGCTTTAACTGACCTAAAATATTTAACTAATTTAAAAATATTAACACTTAATAAATGTAATGTTGATTGTTCTGATTTAGAACATAATCAAAAACTGGAAGAAATAACTATAGCTTATAGTAATATTACTAATAATGATAAATTACCTAATCATTTGAAAAAAATCTCACTAATTAATTCCACATGTAAGGAAGAAGTCTTTAATTTACCTTATCATACTAAAGAATTAAATGTATTATATAGTTATATAAATAATTTATCTTTTAAAAATCCTCTTTCTTTAACCAAGTTAGTTTATAATTCTTCATCAGTTTTAGATTTAAATATTTTAGAAAATTGTTCTAACTTAGAAAGTCTAGATTTATCTTCATCTATCAATATTAAAAATGTTTCTAAGTTATTAGATTATTCTCAAATAAAAAAAATAACTCTTGATGATTATGCTCCTATTTGGCTTAACGAAGATACTTATATTAAACTAAATAGTTCTAAAAAAGTATCAGTTCCTTATGATTTAACTTCAGAATGTTATTACTTAGATAAAGTTACTGAAGAAATTCAAAAACGTCATAGTAATATCCAAAATCAAATTGATGAGGCAATTAATTACATTGTAAGTACTTTTTTTTATAATGATAAATTATCTACGCAAGAAGAATTAACCACCTCTCAACATCAAATGCTAACTAACTATAATACATATCCTATTAAAACATCATTTAGTAAATCAGGAATAATTTGTATCAATTATGCTTCATTGTATCAAGCACTTTTAAATCGTCTTAACATAGAATGTTATACACTTCAAAGTACTAACCATGCTTGGAATTTATATAATAATAACAACAACTTAGACCAAATTGATCTAACTAACATTGATCAAGTTCCTCTAATCTATGATGAAGAAAGTAAACAAACATCTCTATTAGATATGACAGGTGCTGTTAATTTAATTAATTTTGGTACAGATAATAATATTACTAATCAAATATATCAACCTTTAAATTATCCTATTATCTTAAAGAAAATAGCTCCATCTGAACTAGGCTATTTAACTAAAAATAATAATTATCTATATGAAATCCTTTATAATAACCGTAAATATATCCTTACACCATTAGCTCTTATATTACTTATCCAAGCCTTAAATGAAATAAAAAAATATTATCAAATAACTAAAAAAGAACGAAAACTTCAAGAAAAAGAACAAAAACTTACTAATGAAATAATCGAAACAATAAAAGAAATATCTTTAAAATAACAGTTAATTGACACCTCAACTTCTAATAAAATCTATAAATATTAAAAAATGCGTTAAAATATAAATAGGATACGAATTTGTCATATCATAAAATATATGGTATAATTTGGAAGTCTGAGGTGAAAAAGATGACAAAAAAAAGCAAAGAAGAATTTTACTCCTTAGTCGAAGACATAACTAATAATAAAGATTTTAATAAATTAAATAAAGAATTACATCATGGTATAACTCGTTATGAACACTCTATGCGTGTTGCTAAACATACTTATATTATCGGTAAAGTCCTTAATATGAAAAATCTTAATGAAACAACTCGTGCTGCTCTACTACATGACTTTTATATTAACGATGATTTAAAAGGACAGAGTAGTACTAAAAAATTGGGAACACATCCTGAAGTAGCACTTCATAACAGTCTTAAATACTATGATTTAAATGAAATGCAACAGGATATTATAAAATCTCATATGTTTCCTTGTAACTTAACTATTCCCAAGTATAAAGAATCATGGTTAGTTTCAACAGTTGATAAAACAGTTGGTTTATATGAAATGCTTCGCTTTAAAGTTTCTCTTTATACAGGAATATACTTATTATTCCTATTTGAAATTATTAAATTACCTAGATAAATTATAGTCGAAACTATAATTTTTTTATTGTCAAAAATATATCAATTTTCTTATTTTAAATTAAAACATATTTAAAAAAAATAGTTTTAATGATAAAATTAAACCAACAATTAATTTTTTGTTTCTTTTTTTAAAAAAAAGTGTTATTATCGTTATTGACAAACAGCTTGAAAAACTTTTCATCAAGGATTTAGAAAGGGTTTTTATTTATGGAAGAAATTAACTTAAAAGAGTTATTTGACTATTTTAAAGAAAGAATTATAGGAATGTTAATAATTCTCTTAATCGTCGTTGTAGTAGGAAGTGCTTATTCAATCTTCCTAAAGAAACCAAAATACCGTAGTACATCAACTATTGTTTTGGTTAGTGAAAACGGTGCTCAAGGACAACAAACAACACAAAGTGATGTTAACTTAAACCAAAGCTTAGTAGCAACTTATAGTGAAATTGTTAAAAGTCGTAAGATCGCTGATAACGTTATTAAAAATCTGTCTTTAGACTATGATACAGATGAACTGCTAAATCATGTTACTGTTTCAACCAAACAAGATACGGAAATCATTAAAGTTGAAGTTGTTGATTCAGACAAAGGTTTAGCCGCTGATATTACTAATGAGATAATCAAAGAATTTAGTAAAGAAATATCATCTATCTATAAACTTCAAAACGTTTCACAAATAGATGTGGCTGAAGAAGCTGAAGAACCATATAACATCAATATTGTTAAAGATATGGTTATTTACTTATTTGTTGGAATCGTTTTAGCCTTCGGTGTAGTATTCGTTATATATTACTTTGATACAACCATTAAATCATCTGATGAAGTTGAAAATAGATTCGACTTACCAGTTATTGGTGTTGTACCAAAAGTAAAACGTAAAGAAAAGTAGGTGACAAAAATGAATAATGAAACTGATTTATTAATAAATATAAATCCTAAATCAATGTTTAGTGAATCAATTAAAAGTATTCGTACTAATCTTCAGTTTTCTGCCGTAGACAAAGAATTAAAAGTAATTTTAAGTACTTCCCCAGAAGCTGGTGATGGTAAAAGTTTTATTACTGCCAACCTTGCTGCAGCTTATGCCCAAGACGGCAAAAAAGTACTAATTATAGACTGTGATTTACGTCGTGGTCGTCAACATACTATATTTAACATTATGAATCCAACTAATGCTGGCTATTCTAATTTGATTTTAAATTATAAAGACGAAATAAAAATGAGTCGTTATATTGTCAAAACAGATGTTAAAAATATAGATTTATTACCAACTGGTCCAATACCACCAAATCCAATTGAATTACTATCATCTAAGAGTAATGCTGATCTTTTAGAAGCTCTAAGAGAACATTACGATATAATCTTACTTGATTGTCCACCTATCTTAGGTATGTCAGATACATCAATATTAACTAAATACTCAGATGCTAATATTTTAGTTGTATCAAGTGGTAAAACGCAAATTGATATGATCGAAAAAGCTAAAAAAGCATTTGAAACTGCCAATAGTAAAATCAATGGTGTTATCATAAATCGTGCTAACACTAAAGGAAGTAGCTATTATTCATATTATGCTAATAGCTACTATGAGAAAAAAGAAAGATAAAGCATTAGAAACCTAATGCTTTATTAAAAGTGTTACGAAATTTTATAAAGAAAAGTGGGGGAATTATAATGAATGATGTGGCAACAGTTCAAAGCATAAGTTTAAAAGAGGTATTTTATTTAGTAATCAAACGTTCCTTTGATATTATTTGTGGTTTAATAGGAGTTCTTATTTTAATACCTATAAGTATAATTATTAAAATAATATATATTTGTAATAAAGATTTCTCACCAATCTTTTTTACACAAAATAGAATTGGTAAGAATGGCAAAGAATTTAAGTTTTATAAATATCGTTCTATGGTAGCAAATGCCGATGAGGTTTTATTTAGAATGCTTAAAGAAGATAAAGAAATTGCTAAAGAATATAAAAAGAATAAAAAATTAAAAAATGATCCACGTATAACTAAAGTAGGTGAGTTCTTACGTAAAACGTCTCTAGATGAACTACCTCAGTTAATTAATGTTTTAAAAGGTGATATGTCTATCATTGGTAATCGTCCTTATCTACCTCGTGAAAAAAAAGATATGGGAGAATATTATGATGATATTGTTAAAACTAAACCTGGTATTACTGGTTATTGGCAAGTAAGTGGTCGTAGTGATCTTTCGTTTAAAAAACGCTTAGAATTAGAACAATTCTATTCTAATCAAATATCATTAAAATTAGATATCAAAATATTCTTTAAAACTTTCCTAGTTGTCTTTCTAAAAAAAGGTGCAAAATAAATTTGATAAACAAGTATAGTCATAAAAAGATGAAAGTCATCTTTTTATGGCTTTTTTTAAAATCAAATTACTTTTTTCTTGTTAATTACTATCATTATAAATATAATAAAGAACTAGAAAGAAGTGAAGAGTATGGAAAATATTCCTAATACAATAAGTGTTATTATTTCAACTATTGCCTTAATAATATCTATAGTTCACAACGCTAAAGAACAAAAAAATAACATTATTCTAGAAAAGAAAGTAAGAGATCAAGAAAAATTTGAACAAGAAATAAATGATATCCTAAACTTATATCCAGTTTTAATAGAAGATTACATTAACAAAACATATCTTGATATAAGAGAAGTAACACCAGAACTACAAATTAAATTTGATATTGAATCAATTGATAAGATAAATGGTTTAAATTCTAAATATCATTTAAAAATTCAAGGTATTAATAATAAAATAAACTTGTTATATAAATATCAAGACTTGGAACATCCTGAGTTTGATAAATTTAATATAAAATTAAAAGATCTTAATGATGGTATTTGTAACGTAATAACTAAGTTTAGCACATTTCCTTCCGAATGCGTTAACCACAATCAAGGTTTTACTGAAGCCGAAGCTCAAGCAAAAATAGCTAAAAGATGTGAATATGTTAATGAGTTATGTAATTTATATACAGCTAATATAAATGAATTATATCAACTAGCGAATACCTGTATCGAAGAAAGAAGTAAATTAAGTATGAATAAATGATTGTCAAATACCATGACAATCATTTGTTTTTATAAATTTAATATTCCACTATTACCTTTTATAATAGGAAATATTATGGTAAAATATTAATTGCAGAAAAAGGGATTGGCTAACAATATAATATAAATTAAATTTATATCATCATATCTTGATTATTCTTTATATTTATGTTACCATACAAACGATTTATTTGAAAAAATGAGTATGAGTTTATATATTAATAAATATTTATTCTGAAGGAACTATAGAATTATGCTGTTAATTTAATACTTAAGACAACTATTTAATCTTTAGGATGAATATCAATGTTGATATTCATTTTTTATTGTCAAAAGGAGTAGGAGAAAAATGAGCATATCGCAAGACAAAAAAATTAGTATTGCTATGATTGGACAAAAACATATTCCATCAAGAGAAGGTGGAGTAGAAATAGTTGTAGAAGAGCTTTCGACTAGAATGGTAAAAAAAGGATATCATGTGATTGTATATAATCGAAAAAGCAAACATGCTATGGATAAAAAACAAAAAATTACTAATATAACAAATTACAAGGGCGTTGAATTAAAATATGCCTTAACAATTGACAAAAAAGGATTAGCTGCTATGACGTCATCATTTTTTGGAAGTTTACAAATTTTATTTTCAAAAGCTGATGTAGTACATTACCATGCAGAGGGTCCGTGTGCAATGATACCTTTGATAAAATTCTTTAGCAAGAAAAAAATCGTAGCAACTATACATGGGCTTGATTGGCAACGTGCCAAATGGGGAAGTGGTTTTGCTTCTAAATATATAAAGTTTGGCGAAAAAATGGCCGCAAAATATGCTGATGAGATTATCGTATTGTCGAATAATGTCCAAGAGTACTTTAAAAATACTTATAATAGAAAAACAAATTTTATTCCTAACGGTGTGAATAAACCTCAAATACTAAAACCTGACATTATAAAGAAAAAATATAAATTAAAAAAAGAAGACTATATATTATTTTTAGGAAGGATTGTACCAGAAAAAGGAATACATTATTTAATTGAAGCTTTTAATAAGATCGATACTAACAAAAAACTTGTTATAGCAGGTGGAGCAAGTGATACAGATTCTTATTATTCTGAATTAAAAGAAAAAGCAAAAGCAAACAAAAATATTATTTTTACTGGTTTTGTTCAGGGGCAAGAACTTGAAGAACTATATAGCAACGCCTATATTTATTGTTTACCATCAGATCTTGAAGGAATGCCATTGTCACTATTAGAAGCAATGAGTTATGGTTTATGTTGTTTAACTTCAGATATAAAAGAATGTTCAGATGTTATTGCAGATAAAGGCAAAACATTTCTTAAGTCAAATGTTGATGATTTGACTTCTAAAATACAACAACTTTTAGCAGATGAAAATTTAGTAAAAAAATATAAGAAGGAATCTCAAAATTATATATTAGAAAAATATAATTGGGATGATATAGTTGAAAAAACGTTGCAGTTATATAACTAATGGAGGTGTATATATTGAAAAGTACTAGTGAACCAATTAGAATCTTAGAAGTAGTAAATTGCATGAATAGAGCTGGATTAGAAACAGTTATTATGAATTATTATAATAGATTTGACAGAGAAAAAGTACAGATAGATTTTTTAACTCATAGGAATTATAGTGGTGCTTATGATGAAGAAATACAAAAACTTGGCGGGAAAATATATAGGGCTCCAAGACTAATACCTGGCAATTATATAAGATATTATATCTGGATGAAAAAATTTTTAAAATCTCATCCAGAATATGTCGTAGTACATTCACATATTGATACTATGTCATTTTTTCCACTTTTGGCTGCTAAATTGAATCACATACCAGTAAGAATATCTCACAGTCATAGTACAAAATTAGATGTTGATTTTAAATTACCAATTAAGTATATGGCTAAACTACTTCTTCCTTATGTTTCTAATAATTATTGGAGTTGTGGAGAAGAAGCTGGGAAGTTTTTATATGGGAAAAAAGATTTTTTTATTATGCACAATGCTTGCGACTTGAAAAAATTTAAATTTGATAAAGAAATAAGAAATTTTCAAAGAAAAAAATATAATTTAGAAAATAAATTTGTCATTGGTCATGTGGGTAGATACATATACATAAAAAATCAAACATTCTTGATTGATATATTTGTTGAAATATTAAAAAGTAATCCTAATTCAACATTATTATTAATAGGTAGTGGAAACGATGAACAAATGCTAAGAGAAAAAGTTAAAAAATTAAATCTAGAGGATAAAGTTCTATTTTTAATAAATAGAAGTGACGTAAATGATTTATATCAAGCTATGGATACTTTTATAATGCCTTCATTATTTGAAGGATTACCATTATCATGTGTCGAAGCTCAAACAAATGGATTACCATGTTTTATTTCTGATAAAATATCCAAAGAAACATTAATGACTTCTAATATAAAAATGATTAGTTTAGATAATAATGCAGAAAAATGGGCAGAGGCGATTTTTTTTTTTTTTTTTTTAAAAAAAAAAAAAAAAATTAAATAAAAAAATT
>UWSL01000036.1 GCA_900552975.1 uncultured Mycoplasmatota bacterium
ATGATATAGTTAAACAAAATGCTTTTAATTATGCTTTAGAAAAAGGTATTACACATATTGATTATGATGAATATGAAGCAGAAGCATCAGCATCAGCATCACAATTGGTATTATAACTACAAATTATAATTTAATAATTAATTAGATAAATAGTAAGTTATCGTGGAGATGATAGTATGGAATGTAAAGAATGTTATAGTGATAAAAATAGAATTACACCATTGCTTGGTGCAAGAGAATGTTTAGAAAATCATTTACAATATGTTTGTGGAACTTGTGGCAGATGTATTTGTATTGACAAAGATAAAATTAGAGGTTTACAAAGATGGAATTTTCCATTTAAAAGTTTAGATATTGCAAAATTATATTTAAGAACAGCAGATTATACCAATAAAAAGTGTTGTGGCATTTATGAAATAGAAAATTCAAAAGGAAGAAAATCATATAAAATATTTGCAAGTGATACAGAACTTAATGACTATTTATCTAAAAACAAAGATAAAATATGTAATGGTAATAAAGCACTATTTACAATGAATGAGTATAAAGAATTTAATAATACTCAAATAAAACATTTATCACAAGATGAAGTTGAAAAATATTTGAGTGAAATGTAATACACAAATTACAATTTATTGGGGAGATTAGTTAGTAAAACTAGTCTTTTTATTTTGGAAAAAGGAGGATTAAGTGAAAGTAAGTAAAACAAGAGAAGAATTAGTTAAAATGTATATTGATTCTCTAAAAGAAGGAGATATACCGTGGCGACAAAGATGGACTACATCTTTAAATATTAATGGTGTATCTAATATTGAATATAAAGGAATTAATCAACTATTATTGAGTCTTGTTACTTATAATAATAAGTACAATGATAATAGATGGCTTACATTTAAACAAATAAAAGATAAAGGATATAAATTAAAAGATGGTAAAGGTAAAGGAGTTCCTATTGAGTTTTGGTCTGTATATGATATAGAAAATAAAAGAAGGATTAATTTAAATGAATATGAAAAAATATTAATTAAGAATCCAGAGTTAAAAGATAATTATCGATTATTTTGTAATACTTCTTATGTATTTAATGGATCATTAATTGAAGGGTTACCAGAATTAGAACAAAGTAAAAATAAGAAAGAAAGCAGTAAGTTTATTAATAAGTTAATTAAAAATTTAGGTGTTAAATATTATGAAACAGGAGAACAAGCATATTATGTTCCCATTAAAGATGAGGTATTTATACCACCATCAGAAAAGTTTATTGATGTCTATTCTTATTATGCTACACAATTACATGAGTTATGTCATGCAACTGGTAATAAAAATAGATTAAATAGAAAACAAATAGGAAATGATAAAAAAGATTATGCTAGAGAAGAATTAATTGCTGAAATTAGTTCTTCTTTTTTAATGGCTGAACTAGGAATAAACCCAAGTGATGATTACAACAATCATAAAAGCTATATTCAAAGTTGGATAAGTATTTTAGAAGATAAACCTAGTGAATTATTTAAAGCTATAAATGAATCGAATAAAGTCTGTGATTATATAGATAATAAAGTGAAAATAAAAGAAAAGGAGAGATGAATTATGGGATATAGATCAGATGTTAGAATAATAGTATCAAAAGAGGGATATAAAGAATTGAATGATTATGTGAATAAATATTTAAAGAATAAAAACTTTCCATATCAAGAAAATATATTTCTTCATCCAGATGTTAAGCTGTTAGGAGATGATAGTATTTATTTAGGATGGAATTACTTAAAATGGTATAACGGTTATCATGAAATAGATGCAGTAATGAATGGATTGGAACATTTAAAGAAAAAAGATTTATCTTATAGATATGCAAGAATTGGGGAGGATTTTACTGATTTTGAAGAAGATAATTATGATTCTGTAAAGACAAATGAGAATTTAGTATATCCAGCAATGGAAAAATATTTTGATGATGGCTATTTTGATGGTATTGAGGAAGAACAAGTAAAGAAGAAAGAAGATATGGAACGATGAATGATAATATTGGAAAAGTATATAAAGAAGCCAAATTTATTTTAGATAATACACCAGAATATCGAGATTGTAATATTAATTATATTTTAGAAAATGATAAACACGATGTTTATTTACTTGCATCAGATGGTATGGAAACAGCCGTAGAATTTACTTTAAAAAATGGGAAACTAGATTATTACAATGTACCAGAATGGGATTATAATTTTGATTATTATCTACTTAATTATTTTGAAGAAGGTTATAATATAGCACTTATGACTGATGAATTACACCAAGCATTATGGAATAAATTATATGAAATATATCCAAATGATGTGGAGTTTAAAGAAGGTGCTTTATATTACAGTAATTATTGTAAAAAACAATATATTACTAGTGAAACTTTAGAAAAGATAACAGGTGAGAAGACTCATGATATAATGCCATTATTTGATAAAGAAAAAAAGAAAGAAGATATGGAACGATGAGAAAACAATATGATGATTTTACCCAATTAAAGTTAAAAGATATGTCTAAATCAATTAGTGATATGACTTATAAATATATAAATCCTGATACTAATGCTCCAACTAAAGTACCACCAGCTCATTATGAAAAAATACTAGATCAAGTTACTGAAAAATATATGGCTGATGTTACTTCTAAACAATTTTTAACTATTATGTATAATCAATTAAATTCACTAAAGAAGGAAGATGAAAGATACTTTAGGGAAGCTCTTATATGTTTAGATATGGGACTTAATCCTAAAGATATGAGAATAGAAGAACAAGTTGCTTTAAATTATGCGAGTGATTTTGTAGTTGAAAGACAAGCACAATTGAAAAAGGACTTTCATTTTTTAAATGAGGAAATAACTGAAGCTTATAGATATGGCAAAGAAGATCGTTTTATACAATCACAATCAGTTAGAGAATCTAATAAGTTAGAAGGACTAAATCAGAAAAGAAAAGACTCTTGGGAAAGATAAAATCGCACATTTGTATATCACAAAATTTAAGATATAATGGTATCATGAGGTAAAAAAATATGATTAAAGAATATAAAATTAGCGAGAATGTCTTAGAACTTGAAGATCTAATGGTAAACTATCTGTATGGTAAAGGTGATTATCCCCCTAAAGTTAGAGAAGCTTTAGATAATCTTAATAATGCAATACTTGATACCTATAGTGAACAAACTATAGAAGATTATGCAATGGATGATATTACAGATTATTATGTTGAAGTATTGCCTAATGGGAAAGCCATTAAAAATGAAGTTGATTTACATATTTTAATGCTAAATAATTTTATAGATAATTATTTTGATAATAAATATGGTTATTATCCTGAAGATATAGGGGAAGCTATAGAGAAACTTCATAAAACAGTTTTGAAACATTTAAAATTTAGTGGAGATATAGATTATTTTTATATTTTAAGAGAAATAAAATATGTAAAAGAAGGCGTGGATGATGGAAGTAAAGATAAATAAAGAGATAAGAGATTATCAAGAAAATATATATTTTGGTTTAAATTTAAGACAATTTATTTGTTCAATATTAGGAATCGCTATGTCGGTTCTTTTATATTTTATGTTTAGAAATTATATGAGTTTAGAAACAATATCTTGGGTATGTATCTTAGGTGCATTACCTTTTATTTTAATTGGTTTTGTTAAGTATAATGGATTAACTGCTGAAAAGTTTATATTTGCTTATATTAAATCTAAAATACTTACACCAGTTAATCTAACATTTAAACCAATAAACTTTTATTATGAATTAATAAAAAATAAGAAGGAGAGTAGATCTAATGAAGACAATAAGAAAGAAAAATAAAGAAAAAGATGATTTTAAAATACCTAAAAGTGTACAAGATACTATACCTGTGAATAAAGTTTATAAGGATGGTATCTTTTTAATTGGAAAAGATAAGTATAGTAAGACTTTTAAGTTTACGGATATAAATTATGCCGTTGCAAGTAAATCGGATAAAGAAGCTATGTTTCTTAATTATGGAGAATTATTAAATTCTTTTGATAGCAGTGCTACTACAAAGATAACTATAATAAATAGAAAATTAAATAAAGTTGATTTTGAAAAGAATGTATTAATATCTTTAAATAATGATGAGTTAGATAAGTATAGAAATGAATACAATAATATGTTACTTGATAAGACTATTAATTCTAATAGTATGATACAAGAGAAATTTTTAACTATTACTATAGTCAAGAAAAATATTGAAGAAGCGAGAAACTATTTTAAGAGAATGGCCATAGAATTAAATAATCATTTTAGAGATTTAGGAAGTAAATGTGAAGAACTAGACCTAAATGAAAGACTAAGATTATTGCATGACTTTTATCGAAATGGAGAGGAATCTTCTTTTTATTTTGATTTAAAAGATAATATGCAAAAGGGTAGTTCTTTTAAAGACTATATATGTTCTGATAGTATGAGTTTTAAGGATGATTATTTTGAATATGGTAAATTAGTTGGTAGAGTATTATTTCTAAAAGATTATGCTAACTATATAAAAGATGATATGGTATCAGAACTTACTGATATAAATAAAAGTATGATTTTATCTATAGATGTTATACCAATACCAATGGATGAAGCAATTAGAGAAGTGGAAAATAGAAGATTGGGTGTTGAAACAAATATTGCTAACTTTCAAAGAAGACAAAATGCTAATAACAACTTTAGTGTTGTTATACCTTATGATTTAGAACAACAAAGACAAGAATCTAAAGAGTTTTTAGATGATTTAACAACTCGTGATCAAAGGATGTTTGTGTGTTTAATCACAATGGTACATACAGAATCCTCAAAAGAAAAATTAGATGAAGATACTGAATCACTTTTATCTATTGGTCGTAAACACTTGTGTCAGTTAGGAATACTTAAATATCAACAGCTAGATGGGCTTATTACTGCTATACCATTTGGAGTAAAAAGAATAGATATTTTAAGAACATTGACTACCGAATCTTTAGGCGTATTTATGCCTTTTAGAGTGCAAGAGATTAATCATGAAAATGGTATTTATTATGGAGATAATGTAATAAGTAAAAATATGATTATTGCTGATAGAAGACAGTTATTAAATGGTAATAGTTTTATTCTAGGAGTAAGTGGCTCTGGTAAATCTTTTAGTGCTAAAAATGAAATAGTTTCTATTGCTTTAAGAGATCCTAATGCTGATATATTAATAATTGACCCAGAAAGAGAATATCCAAAGTTAGTTGAGGCTCTAGGGGGAGAAGATATAATTATTTCTGCAACAAGTAATAATCATATAAATGCAATGGATATTAATAAAGATTATGGTGATGGGGCAAATCCAATTATCTTAAAATCAGAGTTTATTTTATCCTTATGTGAACACTTAATGGGTGGTGTTAATCTTGGACCAAAAGAAAAATCAATTATAGATAGATGTACTGCTAAAGTTTATAGAGTTTATGCACAAGGTAATTATCAAGGTGTTCCACCAACTTTACAAGACTTACACGATGAGTTATTAAATCAACCAGAAGAAGAAGCAAAACAAATTGCTCTTGCTATTGAATTATTTTCAAGTGGATCATTAAATACATTTGCTAAAAATACTAATGTTAATACTAAATCAAGAATAATTTGTTATGACATATTAGAACTTGGTACTGATTTACTTCCTATAGGAATGTTAGTTGTACTAGATTCTATATTGAATAGGATAACTTCTAATAGAGCAAAAGGTAGAAACACATATATCTTCATAGATGAAATATATTTATTATTTAAATATGAATATTCAGCAGATTTCCTATTTACTTTATGGAAAAGAGTTAGAAAGTACGGAGCTTATGCAACTGGTATTACACAAAATGTAGATGACTTATTACAATCTCATACTGCAAGAACAATGCTTGCTAATTCAGAATTTATAGTTATGCTTAATCAAGCATCAACAGATAGACTAGATCTTGCAAAACTTCTTAATATCTCTGAAACACAATTATCTTACATTACTAATGTAGGTGCTGGATGTGGATTGTTAAAAGTTGGCTCTACTTTAGTACCATTTGAAAATCATTTTCCTAAGGATACTAATCTTTATAAATTAATGACTACTAAACCTGATGAAAGTAAGTGATTCTATGAAAGACATAAAAACAAAAGAAAAAGCCAATAAGTTTATTAAAACACTAAATAAAGGAACGATATTAAGTGGTAAATTAAAAGATAATATAGTTGAAATAAAAGATAAAGTAGATTATTTAGATGATGAATCAGTTAATGAATATTCTTACGATAAATTAAAAGATGGCGCGAATACTGTTAAAGTAGATAAAGTTGTAAATAATACTAAAAAGGTATCTTCTAAGATGAAAGAAAGATACATAAAAAAGCACGAAAAAAAACTTTTAAAAAAGAAGAATCCAGCTAAGATTAAGAAGAATACTAGTAAAACTATAAAAACTTCTAAAAACACGATTAAAACAACTAAAATAGCTATGGAAAGAGCAAGACAGTTAGCAATTAAATCTGCTAAAGCTACGGCTAAAGGTGTAAAAGCAATAGGTAAGGCAATAGTAGAAGGTACTAAAGCATTTATTTCATTGCTAAAATCTCTTGGAGCAATACTTGGTGCAGGAGGTGTTATAGCAGTTGTAATAGTAGTTTTAATTTGTATTATTGGATTGCTATGTAGTTCTATATTTGGTATCTTCTTTTCATCAGAGAAAAGTGATAAAAATTCTTACCTTATGAGTGATTGTATAACTGAATTAAATCAAGATATGGATAATAGAATAACCTTAATAGAAAATATGAATCCTCATGATGAGGTAGTTATTACTTCTAATAAAGCATTATGGAAAGATGTACTTGCTGTTTATACTGTCAAAGTATCTAATGGTAATAATGAAACTGATGTAATGACTATTGATAATAACAAAAAACAAATATTAATTTCTGTTTTCTGGGATATGAATACAATTACATCAGAGGTAAAAGTAGAAGAATATGACAATAATACCACTATAGGTACACTAAAGGAAGTAGAGTTTAAACCTAATGCTAATGTACCTTCTTTACCTAATACCCCTAGTAGTAGTGAAGATGAATCTACGCAAAAGAAAGTATTACACATTTATATAAATAGTAAATCAGTAGATGAAATGAAAACACAATATTCATTTAGTGAATCTCAGTTAGCACAATTTACCGAGTTAACTAGTGAAAGGTATCAAAACTTATGGAGTAGTGTTATATATGGTATTGCTGGAACAAGTGGAGAAATAACTAAATGGAAACAAAAAGGTATGACATGGTCTGACATAAAGATAGGTACAACGGATGCTACTATTGGAGATATAGGATGCTTAGTTACCTCTATTGCTATTCAAATTAAAAAGAGTGGTGTTGCTACAAATGATATTTATCCATTTAATCCAGGGACCTTTGTAATAGCATTAAATAATGCTTATGCTTTTGATTCAAATGGTAATTTAAGTTATGCACCAATTAGTAAGGTTGTACCTGATTTTAAATATGTTGGTAGAGTAGAATTAAAAGGGAAAACTAAATCAGAAAAGTTATATGAGATAAGAAAATACTATGAAGATGGATATTATCTAGTTGCAGAAGTAAAAGGAGCAACATTAAACAATCAACATTGGGTTGCTGTTGATAATGTAACTAATAGTACAGTAGTTATGCTAGATCCAGGTAGTAATGCAACTGATATGTGGAGTCAATATGACTGGAATAATACATCACAATTTATATATTTTAAAGGGCTGTAAGAAATTATTTCATTTCATGACAGCCTATTATTTCATTATTTCATCCATAGATAATCCATGATTATAACAGATTGTATATAATACTAATGATGATGGAAGATATAATCCAACTTCATAGTTAGAGTATGTAGTTTGAGATATATTACATTCATCAGCTATTTGTTGTTGAGTAAGACCTAGTTTAGATTTTACTTCTTTTAATTTATTACCAATTTTCTTTTTATCTAATGTAGATAATTCTATATAAGTATTCATTCTTTTTAATCCTGTAATATAATCTAATGAATATTTATATAGTTTTGAAAACTTAACTAACTTTTTTAATGGCATAGTGTCATGATTGTCTTCCCATCCTGCAACAGTTTTTCTACTAACACCAAATACTAAACCTAATTCTTCTTGGGTCATTTCTAGTTCTTCTCTGATATATTTAATATTATTTTCACCCATCTATTAATCACCTATAAATATTTTCCCATTAAAATTTTAAATATTAGGAATTGTCTGGGTCATTTGGTAAATATGTGGTATAATCTTTATGTAGGTGGTTAATCTTGAAAAAAAGTGCTAATAAAGAAAGAATCTTTAATATTACTCTAAAATCAAAAAATATTGATAAAGGCGATATAATTGCATTATTAGATACAGATTGCTTAGATAATGTTATTAATAGAATAACTAAAGATAAGACTATATTAAATTGTAATTCTATTATTAAAAAAGGTTATCTTACTGGAGAAGAACAATTCATAGATTTGTTAAGTAATTTTATTTATTATTTTAGAATGATGTTACCAACGATTGTACATAATAATATGTGTATTTATAATATATTTAAAAATCAAGAACCTACTATATTATTAAATAAAGACTATTATCATGATAATAAGAATGAAGAATATAACAAAGAATTTAAAAAATTAATAGTAAGAAATATGTATGAGAATATTAAAATTTTATATCCTAATTTTAGTAATAAAGTTTGGAAAAAATTTAATATAAGTGATAAGTTGGATATAAGTAATGATAAAGATGTTGATACACTATTTCACTTTATGAAATTACTTACTTGGTCTAATATTAATGAATATGCTATTCTATACTTATTTGACAATCTAGTATTTGCTATTGCAGATATGATGAGAGAAAGAAAGATAAGTTATGATAAAGCCTTGGATAATATTGGTAGCCATTATTACATACAATATAATATTATGATTGAGAATTGTTTGAAAAAATGTAAATTAATTGAAAAGTTAATTTCTAGTATTGATTAATATATCAAAGGTGATTATAATATAGAGCACTTTTACAGATTGGAGCGACTATTATGAAAAATATTGAATTAATTAAAGAACTAAAGAGGTATATAAGTAAAAATAATAATAAACAAGAAAAACGAATAGTTAATACTAATGAAGTAGCAATAGATGATTGCTATGCTGGAGTAATTGAAAATGAATTTATTGATACTCTAGAATATGAAGTATATGTTTTTGTGGAATATAAAAAAGAAGTAGTATCTCCATTATTATATAAAGCATTTAAAGATAAAGAAAGTGCTAATGAATATTATGATGAATTAAATTCTATAATAAAGTGTAAAAACCTAGATAAAATAAGGGATAAATGCCAAAATTGAGGACAAATTGAGGATAGAATGAGGACAAATTGAGGACAAATTGGGACTTGCATTGAGGAAACGAGATACTATAAAATGGTATTATGAAATGATTATCAGAAAACTGGTAGTCATTTTTTTGAATGCTTTTTTATTGACTTTGTCGAAAAAAGTAATATAATAATAGTCAATTTAAGGGAGAAGTGTTTGATATGATTGTGTCCTACAAGCCGAAGTGGTCTGAAGATAACGAGTTATTAAAATCTGGTGATTGTAATAACACTAGCTTTCACTCTCTAAATAGTAGTATTAAAGATTTAAAAGAAGTAGTAAAAGATGCCAATGGGCTAATTTTCACTTCTTTTTTTCTTTAGGAAGGGTAGTGGTGAATATGAGTTTATTAAATTGGCAGAGAATTAAGAAGTACAATTATAAGGAAACAAGATTAAATGTAGATGCTTTTATGGATGATTTTAATGAGTCGTTTTTTAAGTATATTAATATTACCCCTAAATCATTATGTTCTAAGTTAAAAGATGTAGTAGTTGATTTTACTAAATCTAATATATCTTATATAGAACAATATGTAGAGAGAAAAGATGAAGCAGAACGTGAGTATTTGGAAAAGTTGGATAATATACTAAATATTTTAGATAACCTTAATGCTCAAGAACAGTATTTTATCAAAGGAACATACTTTCATGAACTTAGTGAATCAGCAATTAGAGATAAACTCCAAGTATCTAAAAATGGAATGGATCATGTTAAACAAAGTGCCATTATCAAGTTTGCATTAGCATTTAATTTAGCAGAAGAAAAGGAGAATCGGAAATGATTAAATTATTGGTAGCACTATTACTTATTACGGTAATAGTTTTTTTATGGTGTTGTTTAAAAGTTAGTAGTGAGTGTAGTAGGTGGGAGGAAGAACATAATGGTAAGTAGAGAAGAATTTAAAAAGAAATTATTAAATCTATTAAACAATAGTAATCTTAGTAAAAAACTGGATAAGAATACAGGAGAATCAAAAGGTTCTCCTTTTTCTATGGGAGGTTCCAAATGAAAGATTATAATGTTACGGCTTATGTTCTTTTGAAAACGGAATTTAAACAACCTACAAAAGATATTTATAAACTTGCTAAAATTACTGAAGACTTTTGTAAAGAATCTATTGATGACGCTAGAAAGAAAAGCATTAAGTTTAGAAATTGGTTTGATAAAAATGCAGAAATTAATATTGAAATTGTAGAAGATGAAAAAAATAAAATAGAATAATTATACTGCCTAGTGCATTTAATTAAGAGGAGGAATTCAATGAAAAATTCAAATGTAATTTGTGTTTTTAATGATGATGGTAAAACATTAGAAGAACTAATAATGAATGTATTTGAAGAATATTTAAAAAATAACTTTGTCTAATCGCACATTATGGTTTTTATTAAAAAAGAAATATACTAATTAAGGAAGGAGGAAATATGCTAAATAGTTTATATAGAAAAAATTATGTAGGTGGTTATTTAAGACTTTCAAAGGAAGATGTTAACTCTGATAATGAATCAGAAAGTATATTAAATCAGAAGAAATTAATCACAAAATTTTGTGAAGAAAATAATTTTATAATTCATGATTTTTATATTGATGATGGTTATAGTGGTGGTAATTTTGAAAGACCAGCATTCAAAAGGTTATTAAAAGATATTGATAAAGGTGTAATTGATACAGTTATTACCAAAGATACATCTAGATTAGGTAGAGAATTTATTGATACAAGTAATTACATTTTTAAATATTTTCCTGAACACAATGTTAGGTATATTGCAATTTTAGAAAATTTTGATACATTTAAGCCAAATGGTATGGAAGATATAATTCCTTTTCAAACGGTAATCAATGATATGTATTTAAAAGATACTTCTAGGAAGATTAAAAGTGTAAGGCATCAAAAAATGAAAGACGGTTTATTTGTTGGTTCATCCGTATCTTATGGATACAAAAGAAGTGATGAAGATAATAGAAAATTTGTTATTGAAGAAGAAGAGGCAAATGTTGTTAGAAGAATTTATCAAATGAGAATTGATGGAAAAAATCTAACTCAAATTGCTAATATCTTAAATAATGAAGGAATAGAACCTCCTACAGTTAAACATAAACGAAATGTTAAAACTGCAAAATCAGGTTTATGGACTAATTCAAGTATCAGAACCATTTTAACTAATGAAGTATATCTAGGACACTTGATACAAGGAAAATATGACAAAATAAGTTTTAGATCTAAAAAGAAATATTTAAAACCACGCTCTGAATGGATTGTTGTTAAAGATAATCATGAGCCTATAATTGATGAAGATACATTTCTAAAAGTTCAAACCATTTTTAAAGAAGCTAAAATGTATAGAACGAGCGATGTTCCTCATAAACTTAAAGGATTAGTTATTTGTGGTGATTGTAAGAAGCCAATGACATTTAGGATGGGGATTTATAAAGGAGAAAGATATTATGTTTTTGAATGTAGGACTTATCAAATATCTAAAAAGCAAAAATGTAGCTGTCATTATTTTAGAGAAAAGCAATTAGAAGATTATGTTTTAGATGAAACAATTAAATTATTTAAAAAAGTTGTTAATAGTGATAACTTATCTATAAAATATGATGAAGTTAAAACAAATTCTAATCGTAATGCAAATTATGAAAATATTATTCAAAAATCCAAAGCCAGAATCAAAGTTTTAGATAATTCGTTAAAGGATCTTTATAATGATAAAAA
>UWSL01000037.1 GCA_900552975.1 uncultured Mycoplasmatota bacterium
ATTTAAATATGTATTTGTATAATATATATACGATAAATAAAATAAAGATAAAGAGACTTTCTTTTTTGGAAGTGATAAAAAATGATAATAAGAAGATAATTAAGTAAATTAAATATGGGAATATTTTTTTCATTGGACCACCCTTTTTTAATTATAGCATATTAAGTAATAAAAAAAAGTGTCATAAGGCACTAATTTGTTCAAGAGCAAGGTCAACATTAGCTTCATATTCTTCTTTGGTAAATTCTTGAGAAAATACTTTTTCATGAAGATATCCAATACCACAGTAACTAGTTACAGAAATAATATTTTCTTTTTCTTCTCTAATAATATCGGTAGTCCTAATCATGTTAGGCAAATCTTTGGCATCTACACGAGTAATATCAAGTAAAATATGATACTCATTGTCTTTATTGGTTATATATGCTTCGAAAGTTCTTTTTTCCATGGCAGGCAAATCTTCTAGTAATAAAGTACCGGTAACATAAGTATAATCTTTTTGTTTTTGAGCATGTAGGTCAAGTAATTTAACTTCAGTAACTAAAGAATTTTTTAATGGATAAGCAGTATCTCTTAATTCTTTACAACACTTTAATAAGTTAACTATTTTTTTCTGAGCTTTTTTTGTTTTGATGCCATCAAATATAAAAGCACACTCTCTTACTACCTTGTCCATACTTACTCCACTTTCTTTTCTTAAACTTTTTTATATAATAATTTTTTGATGCCACCATCTTTATTAGTAAGATAAAACTCTGTATCAAAAAGGTCGTGAATAATTTCTTGACGACTTTTTAATTGTAATTTTTGGGTCGCTAAAGTTTCTTTTGTTTCAATTAAGCGAGCTTTTTCTTTTTGAATACTTGAGATATCTTGATTTTCTAATTTGGCTTTATCTTGTTTTTTTGATTTGGCAATATAGTCACCAATAACAATTAACTCACTTATTATTAATGGTGTTATAGCTATATTAGATAATACACTAGGTTTTTGATTTAGTAAAGTATCAAATGATGTAATATTTAAATTATTTAAGATATTTTTTAGTTCTTCCGGTTGTAGTAAGAAGAAACCATCAACCATTGTTAAGGCAAGAATTCCAGTTTTTATTTTACCTAAAATACTTGATTTAACGTTGTTACCTCTTTGCATGCTACTATAATTTATTTTTAAAATAGATAATTCAAGACCGATAGGAAGTAAGTAGATAAGATTAGCATGGGCAAGTAAAGCCATACATGATATAGCGTAAGCTTTATCTGATAGGCCATCTAACAAACTGCCAAAGAACGATTGAACATGCCAAGAACGAGCTAAAGCACCATCCAACATATCTGTTAAAAAAAAGGCACTTGAACATAAAGCAGTTGTTGTTGCTCCTGTTTTCATATAAATTGGAATAATCGCAAATGTTCCAATAGTTCTAATACCTGTAATTAAGTTTACAATAGCTTTTTTAGTCAGCTCTTTAGTTTTATCATTGTTTTCAATATGTGTTATTTTTTTTCTCATAAATATAGCCCTCTTTTTTTGTCTTGACTATAATAGCAACAGAGTTATTAATTGTCAAATACCAATATCACTATAATTTAGAATATATGTTAAATATCCTTTGGCTATACATATTTTGGTTATATTTTCATAATCGGTGTAAATACTAATTTCGTTTGTGCCATTAGTTGTTTTTATAGTGTAAACAAATACTCTTTCTTCACCATATTTTTCTTCCTTAGGTTCATATTCTTTTAAGGAGTCAAAAATATATTTAACATCTAAGAATTTAGTATTTATTTTACTATAAACTTCAGCAAAGTTATCTTTAGTATACGTAACTTGTTCTGGTTTAGTACATGAACCATTATCTTCTTCTTTATTTTTAGTACCCTCACATTGATAATAAGTTCCATTATAATCTATTTCATATTTATATTTAAACTTATTTTGTTCTAGGGCTTTTATTTGATCTTCATAATTCGCAAATTTATCTTTGGTACTTTGCTCATTGTTTGAGGTTGTTGTTTGATTAAAAAAGTTTTTAAAACTACTATGTTTTTTTATGAAATCATCATCTAAAACAAAAAGAATAACAAATAATAAGATTAGGATTATGATGCTATATATTACTAAACCTTTATGTTCTTTAAATAATTTTTTTATCATATTTACTCCGCTATTGTATGAATTACTTTTTCTTTTTTTAGACCATTAACGTAATCTTTAACAGCCATTTCTTTTTTACCGAATGGTTTTACTTTAGTTAGGTAAATTATTTTATCTTTAGTTGCTATACCAATGTTATCTTTATTAATTTCGCAGATTGTTCCAGAAGAAAATTCGCTATCTTTTTGACCAATAAAACATTCTAAGACTTTTAATTCTGTCCCATTTATAATAGTATAAGCTTTAGGAAAAGGATATAAACCTCGAACTTGGTTATAGACTTCTTTGGCAGTTTTATTAAAATCAATATGTTCTTCTTCTCTTGTGATATTCCAAGCATATGTTGCCTCAGCGTCATTTTGCTTTTGAGGATTAATGGCACCAACTATTATTTTAGGAAGAGTGTCAATTAATAATTCTGCTCCAATTTGACTTAGTTGATCATGAAGAGTTCCAACGTTATCGTCATCTTTTATGATGTATTCACGTTGTGAAATAATATCTCCAGTATCCATCTTTTTATCCATATACATAATTGTAATACCTGTTTTATCTAAACCGTCTATTATGGCATGATGTAATGGTGCTCCACCTCTTAGTTTAGGTAAAAGGGAAGCATGCACGTTAATGCATCCTAAAGAAGGACAATTAAGAATTGCTTCTGGTAATATTTGACCATAAGCACAAGTTACAATTAAATCAGGTTTTAATTCAATAATTTTTTCATAATCATCTTTTATTTTAAGTGGTTGAAAGGTTGGAATACCATTTATAACAGCAGTTTCTTTAACTGGGGTAAAATTTATTTCTTGGTTGCGACCAACTTTTTTATCAGGTTGACTTACAACTAATATAACATTAGTATTAGCTATTAATTTTTCTAAAACAGGAACAGCAAAGTCAGGAGTTCCCATAAATATTACTCTTAAATTATTCATATAATCACCAAATACAATTATAACAAAAAAATAGCAAAAGTCTGCTATTTTTTTAGAATTTTTATTATCTTAAGCTGATGTGGTTAAATCTAAATATCTAAAATATACATCATGACTAGGCATGATAAATTCATTCGGAGTAGTCACAATAACTTTATTATCGTTCCAATTATCAAATAGTAAATTGTTAGTAAATTTTAAATCAAGTTGAGCATCGGTCAATAAGTTATTATCATAGCGATCATAAAGCCAGTTGTTATAAATTGCTTCAATTAAATATTCTGGATATATTTCGAGATACTCCTCTTTTTCATGAACACTTTCTTCTTTGAAATCATATTCATAAACAACAAATTTTTTTAAAGTTACACTTTCCCCTACTCTATATAATTTTTTAGATTTGAAAAAAGTTTGCAGAAGCATTTGACGAGCCCTTTTAGATTTAGGATTAGGATTTTGATAATAACACATATAGTACTTACTTTCTTTATTGCTTTCTTTTAATAATAAGTATTCTTTATCACATTCTATGTCAGGTAAAGTAAATTCATTTAAGTCATCTTCAGAAATAATAAAATCATCTACTCCCATTTCATAATAAACACTATAAGATTCACTAATTGTAATATTAGTTCTTACATCTATATTTAATGATTCTAAAGCCTTAGTAATTAAAGGATTTATAAGAGAGAAAAAAATTAAAATAAGACTTAAATATTTAGCTATTTTTTGATGTTTTAAGATAAGTAAGATAAGAATCACAGAAATAATAATAGCTAAACAGATTAAAATAAGACTGCCTGTGGTAGTTTGAGGATTAATAATTACATCTTGTTCATTTAATAATTTTATACTAGCTTGGTTGCTTTATTGATATTGACCATTGCTAAAGGAATTTTCAGATATTTTATTAAAATAAGTTATTATTATATTTACTTTAGTTTGACTATGAGCTTTTAATATATCAGTTACTTCATATTCATATGATAAATATTGGCTATTATTAAAAGAAGTATCAGATGATATTTGATAATCAACAGCATCTTCATTTTTAATGGTTATTTCATATTTAACATAATCATTTAATTCTTTAAAGTCTAAATCAAAATTTATATTTAAATTGTTGCCTATGGGTTCTTTTAAAACAGTAGCATTCGTTGACTTTTCAATTAATTTTATATCTGTTATTGTAACATTTGGATTGGCTTTGGTAATGGTTAAATCAACAATAAAAACAGATAAAACAAAAGTAAAATATTTACTTAATTTTAACATATATATTCTCCTATTCTATAAAAATTATACTTAAAAAAATTTTTGATAATAAAAAAAAGTATTTTCATACTTATTTTCTTTTGTTCTCACTGATAAGTTCTAAATCAATTGTTAGTTGTTTGACTCTTTCGATAATACGACGTGCTTTGATTTCATCATCACTATAAGAATTAATTCGTAAGTGACGTTCTAATTCTTCAATATTAAGATTTGAAGTAAAGAAAGTTGTTTTATAGTTGTTCATACGTTTTTGTAATATAGTTCCAAGAATTTCATCACGACTCCATTCAGTAACTTTTTCAGCTCCAATATCATCTATCAAAAGAAGGTCAACATTTTCAAGATATTCGATACGATCAGCAAAGGTATCAAAATCGCTTTTGATATCACGGAGTAATTCAGGAAAATAAACTATTTCTGTACTTATTCTTTTTTTGGCTAATTCATTAAAAAGAGCTGAAATAAGGTAAGTTTTACCACTTCCAAAGTTACCATGTAAATATAAACCTTTAAATTCGCCATTTTTTTGATAAGTAGTTAGAAAATCACGAAGCCATTTTATAACATGAAGTCTTTTTTTATCGGTTAAATCAATTTCGGATATTTTGGCATTAAAGATATCTTTATCACGAGTATGTTTATTTTCTTCGCGAGCCTTTAATTCTTTTTCATAGTGACAAGGGACATAAGAAAAAATAATTTGGTGATTACTTTTTTTAGGAATTAAAGTATGACCTTCTAAACGATTTTGACAATAAACTAAACCAGGACAATCTTGACAATGTTTTAATTCCGTAACTGTTGTTTCTAAAGATGAGGTATATTTCATCGCAATCTTATCTTCAACATCTAAATTTTTAATTAAGTTTCTAAATTCTTGATTAGCACAAGCTTTTTCATAGTTATTAATTAAGTTTCGACGATTATAATTATTTTTAAATTCTTTTACTTCCATATTATCACCTATAATCTTTAAACATATCTTCCAGTTCTTTTAATTCTTCGGCAGACATTTCTTCTTTTTCTATTTTATCATTAAACCATACTGGTTCTTCATTTTTATTTTTAACGTTTACTTTAGTAATTTTTTTCTTCGTTGTTTTTTGATGTTCCTTTTTAGCGAGTTCGATTGCTTCTTTGGCAGTCTTGATATTGCATCTTTTCCATTGCCCGGCTATTGTTTCGATAAAGGCTTGATTTAGTTTATTGTTATTTTGTTTTAGGACATAGTCAATTAAAACATTGACAACACCTGGCGTTAATTCAAGATCAATTAACAATGTTTCTAGTAGTCTTAAATCACGACTAGTTGGGTTAGTTCCTTTGTATTTTATTTTTAGGAAATCATATGGTGATGTATTTTCAAACATATATATAATTTTAGCAAGTGGTGAGTTATCGCCCGCCGGTGCTTTTAGATATTCTGGTTGAGTTCGATATACAAGAGTTGGTAAACGGCCATTGTTATACTGATAGTATTTACGGGCATTTTTACGTAATTGTTCTTTATCAAAAGTACCTTTTTCTGTTATTACAGTACGTAGAATTTCAATCATTTTTAGAGTATCTAGATCATATATAAATGCGAGTTGTTCTATAAGATATTTAGTTTTTTTAGTAAAAACATGTTGATTTATTAGTCCTTTAGGCATTGATGAATAAATTAAATCAAAATCAATATTTGAATTTAAAGTTATATTTGTCGTGGTATGAGTTTGAGTATCAAATGGTTCTAAGTTTGGTGATGATTTAAAAGTTGTATCAATGGTATTAGAAATATCTTCATATGATTTCAAATCAATTTTAGGTAGTTCATATTCGCATTTTAAAAGGTCATATTCATTTTGACCAATATTATTATAAAGAGTTACATTAAAGATTGGAGAGGAAAAGAACTCCTTAGCACTTAGCGGGGAATATAATTCGTAGACGTAACTATTAATTTCACCTTCTTTATAGTAAGTTTTTAGAAGACCAACCCCTTCTAAGGTCTGGCGAGCTAATTTAATAGTTTCAAGACTACTTCTCATAATGGTCATTAAGTGATGATGAGTATAATCGATAGAGATTATTTCACGAAGGCTTAAATCATGAAGTAAAGTAAAATAAAGACACAAAGCAACAGGACCAATTATTGGTTCATATAAGGCGATAAGATTATTTTTATCTTCTGGGGTGATGATTGTTTTATTAATTACTGTATATGTATCAGCTGGTAATAAAGTAATTATTTTCATGTCCTCACCTCTTAATTCAACATTATTATAACTTAGTTTAGTTTTAACGACAAGGAAAAGAAGATATAAAAAAATACATCACAAGATGTATTTATAAGACTCGACTACGTCCGTAAAGAAGAAAGTTCATTAATTATTGCTGTATCATTACTTATAATGTTCTCATGACTCACCCGTTTTGTCGGCAGTGATTGTTCTGCAAGAAATTTTTCATTAATAATCTGTTCAGTATTTAGAGATTTTCTCTCTAACTCGGTAAGTGATGACGGAATAATCTCAATATTTTGACTCTCATTAGTATTTTGATCACTTTCTAAATTTGCTTCACTTTCTTGAGGATTATTCATAGAAGGATTTTCATTAGCTGGGCTATTATTATCTTCTGTTTCTTGGTTATTGTTTGATCCATTATTAGGATTTTCATTGTCAATAATATTTTTATTGATATTAATTAACAATTCAAGAACATATGTCTCATCATTACACTTTACTTCGATATTTAATGGCACATTACTTTGAATTTCGTTTGTTCTAATTAGAAAACGCAAACGACCATTTTCATAGTCTTCGTTCCACATATCAGGATTGCTTGAGCCGATTGTTATACTTGGTGTTGAAGTATTTACATATTCGATTTTACGATTTAAGTAAATAAATAAAGCTACGATATTAGTATCAGTTGTTTGATTAATATTAATTTGATATACATGTTCATTTTTAGTAATTTGTGTTCCATTACTATTTTTTATAATGTTATCAAATTCTTTTTGACTAAACTCGTTATTTTCGGTATAAGTTACGTTATTTAAAAGAGTTATATCAATATTTTCAAGACGTTTTTTAACTACTAGCTGTAATTCTTTAGTTATATTTTCATAAGTATAATAGTACTTATAAATTCCTTCTGTTGCGACAAATCTATTATCTGTTAATTCAACAATATTATAAGTATCATCTTCTAACTTACGAACAGTTACTAAAGCTTTAGCAGTAGTTCCGTTACTTAATATAATCGTATTATCAACATAAACAGTATCTTTAGCAAAAGCTTGTGTTTGAACAGTTGAAGGAATATCCCAAGTTATTTTTTCTGGTACTTCAGGAATCTCAGGAATTATTTCTTCGACATCATTGCTTGGTTGGTCAGTAGTATTTTCTGATTTTACGTCATTTTTATTACTGACATGAATAACATTATATTTGGTAACACTATCTGTTACATTGGTAAGTTTTACAGGTTCAATTATATTAGATGATGGTTCATCTACTCTATCAATTTCAATTTTTTCTTTTTCTTCTTGTGATTTGGTAATCTTATCTTTAGTTGTTGGCTTATTGGTTGTAGGATTTTCTCTTAAATTACGATCAGTTTTGGAAAAACTCATAATGATGAGAAAGCTAATTGCAATTAAAATGATTATCCCTAAGATAGAAAACATTATTTTTTCTTCTTTAGTTAAGCCTGATTCATTAGCATTCATGGTAAATTATCTCCTCTTTTCAAGAAGTAATTCTTCACTTTGACCTCCAAACTCTCTTGAATCTTTTCTGTGCAAGTGCTTTGACCACCCGCTATCATCCATATATAATATGACGATTGTTTTTATTATATATTTTTCTAAAAAAAATGGCAAGCAAAAAGAATGCTTTTTAGCATCCTTTGTCGTCTTTACAATCAGAATTGGTATATTTAGTAATCATTTCAGTATAAGTATTTACTAATGATTCTTGTTCAGCTTTAGTAAGATCTCTTAAGTTACCATCAGCATCTTTATCATGGCCTTCAACTGTTCCTTCATGGAAACCTACTATTTCGCCATTGGCAACAGCAACAACAGTTGGAGCATATAGTCTTTTTTCACCAGTATTTACTTCTTTATTATTATCTGTTGTTAAAACATAGTCTTTTAGTTCATTAGCTAAAGAAACAAGAATTTTATAATATGCTTCATCAGCATCTTTTTTCTTGAATGGTTTATTTCTAGTATTTAGTTCCCAAACATCTCGAATGTCTTTTTCAGCATCATTATCTTCACGAACATTAACGTAGTAAATAGTATCTAAACCAGTATTTGACATTGCAGTTAAAAGTTCAGGTACTGCATTACGACACCATGGACATGAGGCAAAACCGAAATAAATAATACCACTGCCTTCATCAAGAATTTTAGCTGCTTCAGCTAATGAAATATATTTTACATTGTTATCTTCAAGTATTTTTATACTTTTATTTTTAGTTCCATTAGAATTAGCTGTGTTATTTAAAGATTCATAATCTTTTTTAAATTTCTTTTCATCAGCTGTTAAAACTACTTTTTTATTATCATTTGGTTTTTCATTCATTTTTTTATATCCTATAAAACCAGCTACTAAAATCAAAAGAATTATGATTCCTGATAAAAGGGTTTTACCATAGTTATTTTCTTCTTGAGTAATAGTTGTTTTTGCTTTACTCTTAGCGGTATCTTTTTTAACAGTAGTACTTTTCTTTGTTTCTTTATGAGCCGTTTTTTTAGGCTTTGTTGAACTTACTTTAGCTTCTTTAACTTCGCCTTTTTTTGTATTAGCCATTTTTACACATCCTCACTTCTTTTTTTGCAAATACATAACTTTCTACATAAAATTCAAACATCCCCCTAGAAACTTTTTATTTTATGGAAGTTATCTATTGTTGGTTTTATCTTTAAATGTAGATTTTCATATATTTGTTGGCATTTATTTTAATACCTAGACTTATTATAGCAATTATTAGAAAAATAATAAAGCTTTATTTATTTTAATCTACTGGGAATTTTCTTCTTTACTACATGTAATATCTTCTAAAGTCATTTGAGTTGGTCCAATGATAATATCTTTACTATTATTAGAATTACACTTTACTATGTTGTAATTAGTAAATTTATATAGAGTATTACCATCTAAATCATCATCTTTATTTTGGTAATCATCTAGTAATGAATCAATACTAACTTTATTAGATGATAAAGCCATTGGTAGTTCGTATTTTTTCTCACCAGAAGTAACAAAGACATCTTTTAAACAGTATGTATAAATATTATAGTTATCGCTTTGGTATAAAATATTTTGATCACTACATTCACTTTCCTTAGTGAATGATATATCGTAATTTTCTTCACCTACATCAGAAACAATCTTAGCATCATACATATAAATTATATATTTATTATCTTGAGTTTCCATATTTTTAATAATTCCTACTACTGTTATTTCATCGTATACATCATATTTATCTAAAGAGGCATCATTATTATTAAATAATATTTTTAAAGTTATATTATCAGCAAAGGTAACATAACCATTGACAGTAATATCTGTTGTTTCATATGGTTGCATTTCAATATAATTTTGGGCATTTTTCTTACTTATTTTACCTTTTATTTTAAGATAATTATTTTTATATAAATTGTAATTTTCAATAACAGAATTTAAGAAAGAATTTGAATCTATTTCTTCGATATCAACGGAATCACAGGAATAACCTTTTTGATAAAAAGGATCTACTTTTAAATTTTTGTAATTTTTTTTATCGCATTGCCAAACACGATAACCAAGAGCATTATAAACTCTAGTTTGTTCAGTATTGGTAATATTATATGAAAAGATTGGTATTTTTTTAAAAGTAACAACATTTATAGCATCTAGTATTATGAATAATAAAAATAAACCACATAAAAGTAATGCTTTTATTTTAAAATCTTTATGTATTCTTTTATTTTCTTTAGTTAAAGAAATCATTATAAGTATAATCGCAATTATTATTAAAAGGATACGTAAAAGGTTATATTTAGGAAGAATAAATGCTATTATAGCTCCAATAAATCCTGATATTAAGTATTTTTGATTGATTTTAAAATTATTTTTTTTCTTTTTAGCCATGTAATCACTCTCTTTATTTATAGTATATCAAAAGTGCAAAAAAAAACCATAAATAATATTTTCATTTATAGTTCTTTTTCGTAATCTTTACACTAGTTGATAGCGTCTTTTAATTTGCTTCCTGCTTTGAATGAAGCAACATTTTTTGCAGGAATTTTAAGTGGTTCTTTAGTTAAAGGATTAATACCTTCTCTTGCAGCTCTTTCTTTAGAACTGAAAGTTCCGAATCCTACTAAAGCAACTTTACCTTCTTTTTTTAGACCTTCTGTAATTCCTTCTAATGCAGCGTCTAATGCTTTTCCAGCATCAACTTTAGTTAAACCAGCTTTTGCTGCAATAAATTCTACTAAATCTTGTTTTCCCATAAAAAATTACCTCCCATGTGTTTTCAATTGTAAGGTATTACCCTTACATATTAAAAATAGCAAAAATACAAATTTAAATCAAGAGAAAAGCTACTATTTTTCGTAAAAAATAGCGCTTTTTACGAAATTTTTATATAAAAAAAGAAATATTTGACTATTTCTTTGTTTTTTTCCTATTTTATTGCAATTTTTTATAGCTATTAATTGTCATAATCATTAGTAGTTACTTCGTCGTTATAATTATTATTTGAGTAATCATTATATGTACTAGTTGCACTTGATGAGCTTGAACTAGATGAAGTATTTGATGAAGTATTATCATAACTATTAGAATAGTTGCTACTATTACTTGATGATGAACTATTTGTAGAGCTATTTGATGAATTATTTGTGGAATTACTAGAACTGTTTTTATTTTCATAACTAAATTCAATATTGCGTCCTGATGTTATTGCATCATGGTACATAGATATTGAATCTATAGCATTAATTGTTTCAACATATTTTAAATTATAAATTATATTTTGAACAGTTTGAGATAAAGAATTTTTAGCGCTTTCTGAAGAATAAACAACACCTATATAGATAATATTACTATCATTTTCAATGAAGTTATATTCAACATTGTAATCATTTAATTTAGCTGTAACATAAAAACCTTTACGATTATCACTATATGTTTTATCTGATACTTGTAAATCTTTCATATCTTGGTCTGCTAAATCATTTTTAATACTATTAGCAGACAGTAAATCAATATTAGAATTGATCGATTCAAGACCAATTAAAACATTTTCATCTTTATCATAGATATAATATTGACTATTTATCTCACGTGATTGCCAACCATTTGGAAGTTCATACGAATATCCTCCATTAGTTACTTGGCTAGTTCTAATGGCATTTACTTGATTATTAGTTCCATTATCATTATTTGATAAATCTTTGTTATTTCCTTTATTTAAAACAAGAACTATTACAACGATAATAATTAGGACTGCTGTAACAGCTCCACCTATTATAAGAATTTTTTTATCAATTGGCTTTTTTTCTTTGGGTGTCTTTTCTTTCTTTGGTTTATCTACTTTTTTTGGTGGTTCTGGTTTTGTTGGTTTAGCAGGTTTACTAGGGTGGGCGTGTTTTG
>UWSL01000038.1 GCA_900552975.1 uncultured Mycoplasmatota bacterium
TGACCATAGTTAGTTGATTTATAGATGAGTTTTGATTTATCATCTTTTAAAGTAATAATATTATTATTTTGAAGACTATAATTATTTAAACAGGGTTGGTAATTTTTCAGAGTACTACACTCTTTTTTTAAAGTTTTAATTCCTTGATTTAATTCTTCTGTAATTGTTTGATAGTTACGATTTACTTCGCGACTAAAATAAATTTTATAGTAAGCGGTGATAAATGCAATATTACATAGAACAAGTATAATTACAGCAGTAATAAAGCCACGACGAATGGAAATCTTCTGTTTTAAATATTCAATCATTGTTAATGGTCCTTACAAATTTATACCCTAAACCCCAGATTGTAATAATATACTTTTCGTCTGGATCAATTTTTTTTCGTAAACTTTTAATATTTACGGCAACTGTCCCTATATCACCATATTCAGTTTGCCATACGTTATTATAGATTTGTTCTTTAGAAAGAACTTTACCAGCATTGACCATTAAGTACCATAGCAATTCAAATTCTTTGGTAGATAAAGCGATATGTTGATTATTTTTATATACTTCGTAGCTTTCCTTATCAATTTTTATTTCCCCTATTTCAATAATTGTAGATGGAGATTGATTATATCGATTTTCACGTCGCAGATGAGCTTTAACACGAGCAACTAATTCTTCAATAGCAAAGGGTTTGGTTATATAATCGTCAGCCCCTATTTCAAAGCCTACTAATTTATCTAGTAACTGATTTTTAGCTGTAACAAAAATAATAGGACAAGATGTTAAATCACGAATTTTATTACAAGTTTCAGTGCCACTTAGACCAGGCATCATTATATCTAGTAAAACCAAATCATACAGATTATGTTTTATTTCTTCAATTGCATCAAGGCCATTAATTTTTATAGTTGTATTATATCCTTCATCTTTTAAAACATCACTAATTAATTCAGCGATATCTTTTTCGTCATCTACGATTAAGATATTACTCATAAAACCACGTCCTTTTTAATATTTTACCACACTATCTAATTCTAATATAATTTCTTTCAGGCCACTCTTCTTTATATAATTTTTTTTCTAATTTTGGTCCATCATTCTTTTTGGTGATTGTTAATGGTGCGTTTTGATGGTTCATATCATAATTTCTTAAGATTTTCTTAACATGTTTAACACGATAAGTATTTACTAATGTATATGCTCCTAATGCCGAAATTGAACCAATAAAAATTTTTTTCATATTTATTTTCATATTTTTCCCTCCACAAGTATTATAGCTATTAAATATTAAATATCTTTAGATAATTTATTAAAAATTATTAAACTGATGTGTTATAATAAAAAAGAATGATTGTAGAATGAAGTGATTATAGTAATGGAAAAAAGTAAAAAAATTAGAATTGTTACATCTGGTATAGTCCTTTCTTTGATAGTTGGAGGTTGGATTTTTTATGGAGTTAATACATACAAAGCAAGTAAATCAGTTATTTTAAAAAAAGTAGCTAAAGAAATTGAAAATGATGTTGATAATCATCTAAATGATCTCAATTTTAACAGTAAAGGATCTTTAGCTTATAATTATAAAATTAATGATGTAGATAAAGTTATTGGAATTTATTCTAATATTGATAATAATGAACTTTATTTATTTAATGATAAAGAATATTATGATATAACTGAAGAATTAAATAATTTGAATATTACTCTAAAAACTAAAAATCTTTTTAATAAAAATAATTATAAAATACTTGTAAAAGATGTTTTAGATGCAGTCAAAAAAAATGAACAAAATATTGTTATGACTAGAAAAGTAGATACCGATGAAAGAAAATATATTTATAATTATTCAATTGATAGCTTAAGTCCAATTATTGAGTCATTGAAAACAAATCAAGAATTTATTAATACATTAAATGAAACTTATCAAACTAAAACTGACGATACATTAAAAATATTAAATAAATTGAATGGGAAAAGGCTTTCTTTATCAACTTTTGTAACAGGAAAAAAATATGATATTGTTTCATACTCTATTAAAATTGATAATCTTTTGACATTAAAAGTAAGTGATGATTTTATTAGTGGTTTCTTTATGGATGTTGGTTTCTTTTATGATAACGCTTTAACTTTATTAACCGAAGATTATCAATTAGATTTAACTAAAAATGAAAATTTGATTTTTGATAAAAATACATTAAGTAAAAAGGATATTTTAAATTTAGAAGAACTTATAGGTGTTGCCTAAAGTTCTTTTTTTCATAAAAAAATTTTAGCATAAGCTAAAATTATTTTCTTATTAAATTATAACGAATATCTAAAGTTTTGTTATAAGCCATAGCTGTTCCATCTTGCTTAATTATTAAAATGAACCACCATTTTGTTTTAGAAGAAAGACTATCTGTAGTATTTTGCCCATTTTCATAAGAAATAGTTGGTTGCATTTCAATTGAATAAATATTGTCTTTATTGACTTCTTGACCAAAAGTTTTAGTAAATTCTTCTTCATCATAACCCATTTCGACTAAAGCTTCGTCACCTTTTTTGTAGGTATATGTTCCACCATAATAATTATTTTTCAAATCTTTCGCAGATTTATACCAGTAGAAGCTTGAGTCTTCATTAAAAGTAAACATAGTATAATTATTGGTTTGCCATTTACCTAGTAAATCACCACTTTTTTTAACCTCGTTTACAACTGTTACTTGAGGTTTTTTAGTTGTTTCTATAGCTGTCGAAAAAATGATAGTAACGGTTATAACTAAAAGTAAAATAACTATAAATATCTTAAGAATTGAAGAAATATTTAATAATTTGTCTTCATCTTTATAATATTTATTTAATTTACTATATTTATGATTTATAAATTCTTCAATCTCTTTGTTTTTACTTTGAGAAACACGATTAGTTTTTTTAACTTTTAGAGGAATTGGTTTTAAGGTAACATTAGCATCTTGATCTATTTTTACAATTTCTTTTTTAGAAATGTTTTTTTCTTTCTTTGATTCTGTTTTAACTTTTTTAGGCAATGATGACTTTTTTAAAACTTTTTTTGTTTTATCAATACTTTTTTCTTTTTCAATTTTGGGTTGTTCAGGTGACTCTTTTTTTAATACAGGAAAGTCTAGAACTTCAACGTCATCACTAATAATTTGAGTATGACATTTAGGACAATGAGTATCTTTAGGATTAATTATAGTTCCACACTTTGGACAAAAATTCATATAATACTAGCCACCTCTATTCTCTATTATTAATATTACCATTTTTTGAAAAAAAAAACTACAATATTGTAGTTTAAAATTATGAAAAAATTAATAAAATCAATGTTAATGTATCAAAATAAATTAAAAATTCGAAGAAAATATTTTGAATACCACATTTTTGTTCAAGATGGTTATAACTATTGCGATAATAAACATTAGCAAATGATAGTAAAACAAGAAAGATGAAACGAAGCATTGCATTGACGTAAATAGTAGTATCTTTTAGATTACTAAGATTATCAAAGATAAGTACAGAAATAATGGTTAAAACAAAGCTTATAGTAACATTTTTAG
Organism: uncultured Mycoplasmatota bacterium; assembly: GCA_900552975.1. GTDB lineage: Bacteria > Bacillota_I > Bacilli_A > RF39 > UBA660 > Coprovivens. The sequence continues at coordinate 3,549 of UWSL01000038.1, forward strand.
TAGCTTCTTTGGAAATAGTTGATTGCTTACTTTTATAAGAATCATAGCCTAGTAAAAGGACTAAAATAAAATAAGTAATAGTAACAATAATTTTATTAGCATTATAACTTCCAAAGTAATTAGTCAAATTGGAAGCAGCTAGATTAAAAATGGTTAATTCTTTTAGACGAATGATAAAAAGAATCAAAAGAACTAAAGCGATTACGCCTAAGATGGATAGAGTTATTATCTTTAATCTTTCATCAACTTCAGAAATTTCAGAAACAACTTCTTCCTCTTTGACTGTCTCATGAACGATATCTGGTTTTTGTTCCAGGTCGCGTAAATCAAAAAGGCCTTGATTATTAGAGTTATTTGGTTGTTCAACTTGGTTAAAAAAGGTCTTTTTAGGTTGAGGTTCGTCATTAAACTCTGTTACTTCATTATTAAGTTTTCTTATGTCGATATATTTAGGAGTTTCTAATTGGGGAGTTGGCATAAGTTGTTCCACGTTTTGATTAGTATCAACAGATAAAGTTTCATATTGTTCTAATTTACTACCACATTTATTACATAAAAGTGAGCCTTCAGGATTGTCAGCTTGGCACTTTGGACATTTCATATTATTTCCTCCCTTGTATATTCTTCATAATTTATTTTTTATAATTGTTTTTGGATATAGTTATAACTATCTTTACACATATCATCAATATTTTTAGTAGCTTGCCAATTTAATTTTTCTTTAGCATATGTTGGATCAGCATAGCAAGCAGCAATGTCACCAGGACGACGATCAACTATTTCATAAGGAACTTTAATATTATTTACTTTTTCAAAGGTTTGAACTATTTCTAACACACTATAGCCTTGTCCAGTACCTAAGTTAAAGCAATCTAATGTATTATTCTTTTTTAAGTATTCAATAGCAGCTAGGTGGCCTTTAGCTAAATCAACCACATGAATGTAATCACGAACGCCAGTTCCATCTTTAGTATCATAGTCATTACCAAAAATATTTAATTGTGGTAATTGTTTAGTAGCAACTTTTAAGATGTAAGGCATTAAGTTATTAGGGATACCATTAGGATTTTCACCGATTAACCCACTACTATGAGCTCCTATTGGATTGAAGTAACGAAGAATAGCAATACTCCAGGTATTATCAGCATGATATAAGTCTTTTAAAATACGTTCAATCATTAATTTAGTTGTGCCATATGGGTTAGTTGTTGATAATGGAAAGTCTTCTTTGATTGGCAATGATTTAGGTGAACCATAAACCGTAGCACTTGATGAGAAGACTAATTTTTTACAATTAAATTCCCCCATTACTTGTAATAATGATAAAGTTGATTCTAAGTTATTTTGATAATATAAAATTGGTTTGCTAACTGATTCCCCGACAGCTTTTAAGCCAGCAAAATGAATGACAGCATCTATTTCATTTTCTGTAAAGATTTGTTTAAGCAAAGAAGTATCACAAACATCACCTTCATAAAATTTGGCTTCTTTGCCGGTAATAGTTTTAATTTGTGATAAAACTTCTTTTTTAGAATTACATAGGTTATCAACGATGATGACCTCATAATTGTTATCTAATAATTCACAAACAGTATGGCTGCCAATGTAGCCACAGCCTCCTGTAACTAATATTTTCATTTTTATTCCTCCTCTATTCGACGCTTTTTAAGCTTTCAATCATATTTATTTTCTTTAAATTAAAATGAGTAACAATATTTACAATGATTGTAAATGATATGGAAATTATACTGGCATAGAAATAACTATTTAAACTAATATGTTTAATGAAACGAGCATTTTCCATTTCAACAGTTGTTATAACAGCATTAGTTAAGAAATACCCAAAGAATAAACCTAAGGCAGTACCAATAATAGTCAAAATAATATTTTCTTTCGTAATGTAACTATCGACCTCATTATTATAAAAACCTAAAACTTTTAGGGTTGCTATTTCTCTTTGTCGTTCATGGATATTAATGTTAGATAGATTATATAAAACGACGAAGGCTAGCATAGCTGCTAGTAATATTAAAATTATAACAACTTTATTTAAGGCATTCAACATATCTTTAACACTATCCATTAAAGTACTAGTATGAACAACATTAATAATTTCTTGGTTTTGCATAAGATTTTTAGATAATTTGTTCTTGCCACTTTCATCTAAAGATGATGTTTTAAGATAAATAATGTTTGGAATAAAGTCTTTGTTTTGACTTTTTAAAGTATTTTCATCTAAGTATATGTAGTGCTCTAAATAATTTTTGGCAATGGCTGAAACTGTAAATTGATAGGCTTTTTTATCATTATCTAAGATAGTAATTTGATCATTTTCTTTGATATTATATAAGCTAGCTAGTTTTTCGGTAATAATGACTTTATTTTCATCAAGGTTTAATTCCTGGTCGTTTAAATCACGTAAGTTAACTAATTCTTTTAGGTCATGATTATTTTGGGTAACAAATAAAGTAACACTACTACTTTCGTAGGTTGAATTAATGTGATTTACCAAGTAAGATTCTTTGATTTCAGGGTTCGTTTTTATTTTATCTAAAAGTTGCTCATTATACTCTTTTAAGTAGATTGTATCATCAAATTTAAAAGTTTGACCATATTGCATATTGGTTATGTCAACAATGGAATCTTTGATACCAAAGCCACATAACATAAGAGCTGTACAACCAGCAACACCAAAGATGGTAACAGCAACACGTTTTTTATAACGGAAGATATTACGAATGGTTATTTTATTTGAAAAACAGAGATGTTTCCATAAAGGTTTTATGTTTTCAAGAAGAATTTTTTTGCCAGAACGAGGGGCTTTAGGTCTAATCAAAGATGATGGTTTTTCTTGTAATTCTTTTAAGGCAGTAATAATAGTAGCACTGCAAATACATAAAACAGATAGTAAGATACCTAGTAAACTGATGTTGATATTTAAACCTAGTTGAAAATTTGGTAAATCAAATAGTAAACGATAAATAGTAAAAATAAGATATGGAATAAAAGTTAAGCCAATGATAGTTCCAATGATACTACCAATAATGGTGGCTAAGAAAGAAAAGTTTAAGTACTTAGTCATTATTTGAAAGTTAGAAAAACCTAATGATTTTAAAGTACCGATTTCCCCACGATCTTCTTCTACCATGCGATTCATAGAGATTAAACTAACTAAGATTGCAACACTATAAAAAACGATTGGGAATAAACCTGCTAGGTTTTTGATACTTTTGGTTTGATCAATATAAGATGAATAAGTTTGGTTATCTGTTCGATCATAAATGTACCAAGTTGGTTTTTCAATATTAGCAAGTTCGGCACGAGAAGAAGCAATTTTATCATTAGCTTCTTGTTCTTTTTGATTAAATTCCGTTAAGTTAGTATTATAAGTTGCTAAGCCGGCCTCATATTCAGCAAGTCCTTTTTGATATTCTTTGTAAGCATTTTGATACTTTTGAAGATTAGTTTGATAAGTTTGTTCATTTCTACGAAGTAAACTCTGTTGATTTATCAAGTTTTCGATTAAAGTTTTTTGTTGATTTAAAGTAACTAAGTTAGTACTTAAAGCTTGATATTCAGGGCTAGATGGATCTAACTGACTTAAATTATTATTGATATTAGTAAGGTTAGTATTAATTGTTTGAAGTTGGTCATTTAAGGTTGATGAACTTAAATTATATTGTTTTAAAGCATTATTCAATCGAGTGTTGGCATTAGTAATTTGTTTTTTAGCATTATCTAACTTACTTTTGTTACTTATTAATTCTTTATTAGCACTATCTAATTTACTTTTAGCATTATCAAGTTCTGTTTTAGCACTTGTTAATTTGTTTCTAGCATCAGTTAACGTGGCTTGAGCTTCGCTTTCAGCTTTATCAATTTCAGAAGAAGCAGCATTGTAGATATTTTCATAACGATGTTGTTCTTGACTTGCTTTAATTTCTTCTAAACTATTTCGAGATACTTCTGTTTTTTGCAAATATTTTTTAGATGACGTAGTTTGGTTTTTGGCATCTTGGGAAGTAAGGTAAATCGTTGTATAATAGGATAAATCAAAGTTATCTTTTAATGTATAAGAATAATAATTTATAGTACCAGTAGCAATTGTAGTAGTCCCACGACGTTGGTTTACTTTAGTATTATTAAAATAAAGAGGGCTATAAATAGTACCAACTATTTTAACTTTTGAATTTTTGAAGGAAGAATCATTTAATTCAAGGTAGTCCCCTATTTTATAATTAGTCTTGGTAATAAAATTTTTTTCAACGACAATTTCATCAGCTGATTTAGGTAAAGAACCTTCAAGTAATGTTATTTGATTGATATTACTTGGTAAACTGGCAACATTAATAACAACTTCATCTTCTTTATCTTTGATTAAAACATCTTTGGCATATTCGCCTTCAACATCTTTTATATGCACAACTTTTTTTAAAGCTTCTAGATCATCATTATCAAAACCTTTAGATGAAATGATTTTTAAGTCGTAAACGTTATGTTCATCAAAGCTTTTGTCTAGGGTATTTAACATATCAGGTGAAGTACTAAGTAGGCCAACAAAAACTAAAACACCAAGAATACTCATGATTATTAACGATAAAAAGCGTGGAAAAGATTTTTTAATTGCACGATGAGCATTGGTTTTTATACGATTCTTTTGCATACTACCACTCAATACTTTCAATTGGTCGAGGATTATGATTTAAATAAATTTTTTCAACTTGACCGTTTTTAAATTTGATAACTTTATCAGCCATGTCAGCTAAAGCACTATTATGGGTAACTATTATAACAGTCATATTTTCTTGATGGCACGTTTCTTCTAAGAGTTTTAGAATTTGTTTACCGGTTTTATAATCAAGAGCCCCGGTTGGTTCATCACAGAGTAGAACTCGGGGATTTTTAGCAATAGCACGGGCAATAGCGACACGTTGTTGTTCCCCACCAGATAATTGGGACGGAAAGTTATTTAAGCGATTTTTTAAACCAACTTTTTTTAAAATTGTCTCTGGATTTAAGTGATCCTTACATAATTGGACAGCTAGTTCAACATTTTCTAAAGCAGTTAAGTTTTGCACAAGGTTATAAAACTGAAAAACAAAGCCAATATCATTACGACGATATTTTATTAATTCTTTATCTTTTAAATTAGTTATATCTTGCCCGGCTATTTTTAAAGTGCCACTAGTTGCACTATCCATGCCTCCTAAGATGTTTAAAGCCGTTGTTTTACCAGCCCCTGAAGGACCTAGAATAACAACCAGTTCCCTTTCATCAATACTAAAAGTCGCTTTATTTAAAGCTTTTATTTCGACTTCACCCATTTGATATGTTTTACTAATATTTTTAAATTCTATGTATGCCATTTCATCACCTTTGTTAAATTATACTACAATTTATTTTATTTATGGAAAATAAAAAAGGCTTTAAAGGCCTTTTAAACGTTTGTATCTGCGTTTACTTCGTATATATATACATATTTTTCAACAATTATATAAAGAATACTTTCACGATTTTTAATTGTTTCATAATGAATAATATTACATTTATTTTGTTCTGCTAAATCAATTACATCATCAATAATAGCTAATTTTAAAGTTTTCAAGCCTCGAAGATCTGGTTTGTTAGTAACAGTAACAATTAAGTCACCATAACCTTTTAAAATCTTATCCATATTACGTTGATATAGAGCTTGTTCACTCTTCTCTTCACTTCTAATATTTTTGATTATTAAGATCAAACCAACAATAAAGAAGATAACTGCTATCATAATATATTTTATAATTTCTTTTTTATCTGGAGTAATCTTTTCAGAAAAGACTTTTGGATTAGTATTATTTTTACTTGTATCTATTTGCGTTACAGTATTATTTAATGGAATTAAAGCTTCGACACTATCTTCAACATTTTCTTGTTTATTAGTTTCAGGAATATCTATATTATATTTTACATTTAATTTTAAGTTTAAAGTTGAATCTAAAGCTAGAGATTGCATTTGTTCGTAAGCAGCAACTAAATTATAGTAACCGTTATAGTCAATGTCTACTCTCTCGGAAATATTAAAGTTTTTACCTTTGATAGTAGTTATTGGTTTATCTTGAATTAGAACATATTTTCTTGTCCATACTTCTTGATTAGCTTTATCACCATTTTTAACATTACCAATAATTTCAGCAGTTACATTATAAGTATAATAGATATTTGCATCTTTACTTCCAATAAAGTTATATTTTAATTCAAATGGTATTTTATCAATTAATTTTGAAGGATATTGTTTACCTTGTTCCATTATAGGAGACTCATAAAACATGTTTTCTAAAAGTGTTACATAGTAGTTACTACTTTTACTAGTGTTGTATTCATAATACTCAGTAATTTGGATATCATCTTTTTTATTTAAAGCTTTTTTAATAAAAAAGATACCAAATAAAAGCAGAATGATGCCAATAAAAATCATAAACACTTTAAGATTGATGTTCTTTTTACTCTTAGTATCACACTTATTTGGTTTCAACTTTAGCAGCCTCCTTATTAAAGTAATCATGCAGCCATACTGATGGAAAACCTACATACTTAATATGAAATCTATAAACCCCTTTTATTTGTTCGATATTCACTAAATGGACATCAGGTGCATTGTTGTTGTCCCCTTCGGTACGATATGAGATAGTACCATTTTCGCTTACAACTTCAACAATTCGATGTGCAACATATTGATTGCCTATTCTATAAACGATTATACTATTTTTCGATAACTTTTTCAAGGACATATTGTCTAACTTCTCATAAACAACTGCGTCTCCTCTACTATATGAAGGATACATAGAGTTGGAAAGGATGGCAATTGGTTCATATTTAAAAAGGCCAAGCATAAAAGCAACAAGAGTTGATAATACAGTTAGAGTAAAGGCATAACCTATTTTATCAAGTGTGCTTATAGTTTTTTTTCGACGATCTTCACGCTTTTTAGAAAAAACATATTTATAAAGTAAGAAAATAATAACAGGAACTAAAATACCGATACTTCCATCAATAAACCAATCGGTAGTTGGAATAATTGGTAACAAAATAAGTTCCAATTCTTTTAATAGTCGATACGTTAATGGTAGTCGGTATGATTCTTTTAAGCTTAAATAACTATAAAGAATTCCACCAGCAATAGTTGGAATAATAACCTGACATACATAGATGAAAAATAATTCTTTATTAGCAAAATTATTTATTAAAGCACTATACTTGATTTCTAAAAGAATAAAAAGAATAGTTGTAAAAATGATAAGGTAACGATTATTTTTATTACGATTTAAAATAATACTTCGTGATAATTCAATACCAATTATAGGAATAATTATTTGAAAAATATTCCTAATAATATTGAGTAAGCTATGACTATAAGGGCTTTTGGAAAAGCCAAAGATGAAACCTATATAGAAATATAAAAGAATGTAAATTAAAGATATTATTATTATAGGATAAAAATACTTTTTCTTTTTTGGAAAGCGAACATATATTTTTTTTAGATATATTAATAATGTGACAATAAGAAGAAACCAGAATACGGGATTAATAAAAGTCGAAAAGAACGTAATTTTTTTTATTTGAAAGATAATACTGGCAATTAAATAAAAGATTAGAATGAATAATAAATTTTTCTCTTTAATATATCTCATTTTAATCACCTTTAACTTACTTTTTTAACGCCTGCTGCTACTATATTAGGAATAAAAGAACTATCACTTGCTTTTAATTGAAGATAGAAAGTTTCAGAATGGCCTCCTGCACTTATCGCACCTTGCTGGGCCCAACCATTGTTGGCAGACATAATATGTCCATCAGCATAAGTCGTTAAGTCTTTATTCCAAGAATAAGTGTTACTAACAGTATTATCCATACCATAATATAATAGAACTCTAAATCCTGTTACATCAATGTCATTGTTATTATATAGAACAATAGTATATAATTTTTCACTTCCCCAGTCACTTTGAAGGGTTACTTTAGCTTCTAATGGCACTTCTAATTGTTCAAGAGTTATACTGACAGGGCCATCAGTTATAACTTTTTTTTCGCCACTAGCGCGACCACAAGCTGTTATGATTGCTTTATCAAATAATTTTTCAATATCATCTTCATAGGTAATGTCAAGAAAGATGGCTGATGTTGATTCGCCGGCATCTAATTCAGCTTGGTGACTTAAATTACTTATGTATGTAGCTCCGTTTTGTTGCGATATATTAGCACTACCTGAGACAACCTTAATGTTATCTGTTGGTAATTTTATTTGCCATGAATAATAAGCTTCACTAGAATTATTAGTGACAATCATATCATATTGATAACGATTTCCCCCCCCAAGATGTGCGTAAATTAAAAGTTATTCCTGCTG
>UWSL01000039.1 GCA_900552975.1 uncultured Mycoplasmatota bacterium
AAACAGAAATAGATTATAAAATTTATTAATATTATAGACAGATTTTAAATAATATTGTAGAATAATTAGCATAGGAAATGATGAGAAACAGATGTGGTTTTGCCACCTAATAATACGAACTTTCGTAGGAAAGGTGGTGATGTTTATGGTTAAAGTAATATTATTTTTTATAATATCATTTATGTTATCTTTAACATTAAACGTTGCCTTAGCTGCAGTTCTTTACAAGAACTGGGTTGATAAGCAACTACATAAATAAAAGAAAGCTCACATCTGTAAATTTGGCGATTTAGATGTGAGTTTTTATATCTATTCGGCAAAACCACGTTTGTGGATTTGTCATTTCCTATATTTATTATAAGCTATTTAAAGATAAAAAGTCAAGAAAAAAGATAAAATTATAATAATATTAAGAAATGAGATGTTATATGAAACAAATAATAAAAAAAATAATTTATGTGTTTTTTCCTTTACTAATTGGAGGATTAGTTAGTTTTATAATAAAAGATTTTATTAATTATCAAGAGATCATCAAACCATTTTTGGCACCACCTAAATTTATATTTCCTATTGCTTGGAGTATCATTTATTTTTTAATGGGAATTTCCTATGCATTATTAAATAAAAATATAGTTGATAAAACAAATAAAATTATATATTATGGACAGTTATTAGTTAATGCTTTCTGGTCAATTATTTTTTTCATTTTTCATAATTACGGTCTATCTTTTATTTGGATTATATTATTAGATATTTTAGTAAGCCTAATGATATGGCGTTTTTATAAAACAAATAAAGTTAGTGCATATTTGAATTTAGGATATTTAATTTGGATTTTATTTGCAACTTATTTAACAGGAGCAATTTGGTTATTAAATTAATTTTGATTAACGTTAATATAATAAAGTTTTCCCGTTCCTTCATTATTATTTTTTAGAACATCCATCTTATAAATAAAACCCATTTTTTCATAGAAAACAGGTGCTTTATCAGTCCATAGATAAAGGATTTAAAAAAACTCATTAGTTAATTTTACAAGTGAAAAAAGAGAACTATTTTATGGAAGAAATAATCTAGAATTTATTATTTCAAAGGGAGCTACTTTTAAAGTAACTAGTTATGCTGGAATGGGATATGGAACATTTGGAACTGGGACAACAACCATTGAAGATGGAGCCACATTAGAAATTACAAAGACTAATTATAATGGTAGTTATCCTACTTGGTATAGCTATGGAATTATAACAATAAATGAAGGAGCCAATCTAAGTATTATCAATAATTATAGTGGTATTACAACAAGTAATTATAATATATATTTTTCTGGTAGTAGTAGTGGTTTAATTCTTAATAAGCCAAATAGATTAATTTTATATAATAAAGTAGCTAATGTTTTATATGCTTCTACGACAATTACCTTCTCTTTTTCTTTTAATAGAATTAACTTATTTAATAATGTTATTAATATTGATAGTTCAATAAGTTTAAGTACTTTACCAAATTATACTTGGTATAAAAATAGTGAAACTTCGGTAATAAGTGGAACATTTAACGCTACCTCGACAACAATAACAAATAATAATTTCACCGAAGAAGAACTAGCTACCCTACCTGCCTTAAGTAATTTTATTTTTCCAAATAAAAAAATTTTTTCGTTAAACGATTTTTCATTCAATGTTAATGCTTTAACTGATAAAGATACAAAAATTATGGGAATTACTAAACCAAATACTTCAATTTTAATTCAGTATAATAATTTAAATGAAATTACCGTAGCTGATGAAAAAGGAGAATTTTCTTATACTTATGACGAAGCTTTGCCCATTGGAACACAAATAACTTTTCAAAGTAAACTAAGTAATGAACTTATTTATCATACAAAGGTAATTGAAATAGTTTATAGTGGTGAATTGATAATAGATAGTGCAACAGAAAAAGTAACATTCTTATTAGAACCAATTAGTATAATTCCCCTTTTATGACCGAAAACTAATGAATTAAAAGTCACTATAACGGACTCAAGAGTTAATAGTTCAAATTGGAAGATTTACGCAACAATAAATCATAACTTAGCTTCGAATGATGGTCAAATATTAGAAAAATCTTTGGTATTTAAAGACAATGACGGTACTTTAATTACTTTGACGAATCAACCTACTTTAGTTTATACGGGAGAAAATAATGATGGTAATATTAAAGTTACTGAAGTTTTATGGAAAGCTGATGAAGGTATTTTATTGCGAATCATTGATTATATCGAAAACAACACACAGTATGATGCAGTAATTACGTGGTCAATCGAAGAATAAAAAAAATATTCTTGTATGAGAATATTTTTAGGAGTTTGGCAACTATAGTGAGAAATAGTTCTTTTAGTTAAAATGCTAGTTGTATTAAAAGTGTTACTTCGATATGTTGATCGGCGATTGCCAATTTGGAGTGTACAATAATTTTTTAAGACGAAGTAATCATTATGCTTTTTTTGTAACCTGAAACGTAATTGTCTTTGTTTCTGTGGGAGCTATATTATCTAAATTAACAGTTAAAGTACTAGTTCCAACATCATAAGAATATTGGTCTTCTGTGGCTTTAGCACTGTCTATAGTTACACTGTCTGGCGTAAAAGTTACTAAACTAGTATCAATAATATCTGTTATAACAGGAGATGTATAACTTTGGGTAGACTGATTATTTATTGTTATAGTGTATGTTAAAGCACCATCGGCTCAAATCGATTTATCAGCTGTTTTAGTTATTGTTAAACCACTAATCATCGTAACTACTAAAGCATCTGAAGTTATTGAAGTTGGAATATTATTATAATTACCGACAGTTTTAACAGTATTAGTTAATTCTGTTTCCATAAAACTTAGTTTCTCCTTTTATTCTATTGTATGTAACTAATAAAAAAAGGAGAAAATAAACTTATGATGTTATAAAGAAATTTTAGATGTTAATTCTTCATCGTAAGCATTAAATTTGCGTTCTTCGTACAGAGCATTAGCAATTGTTATGTTTTTTTGAATACGATTTTGTTCTTTTAAAAAATTCAAGCCTTCCTCTAAACCATTTTCTTCTTCAAAATAGCATCTTTTAGCTGTTAGATCAGAAGTACCTGTTATGGGGTTATAGTCAGTAATTGAACAAAGTCTTTCTACATTTAATTCTTTTAAAGCTAGATTGACTTCTTGTAAAGCAGCATATTGATATTCATTGATGTAAGCTGGTATTTCAGCTATGGCATATTTACTTGAATCTATTACTAAACGAAAGACAATATAATTAAGTGTAATATATTTTAAGACATTTTTATTAATAAAACGAGCTTTTCTAAATTGCTCTTCTTCATTGGTTTGACCAAATATGTTAAGAATGATGTTGTAATATGTGTCAGCATGAGGCCCTAGTCCAATAATATCATCACCATTTATATCCTTAGCTTCGGTATTATATACTGCAACAGTTTGAGAAGGCGTTATTAAAATACATGCTCCTAAGCCTTCTGGTATTTTACTACGAAGTGGCTGATAATAAGCATTTTCTTCCTGATAAAATTCTTCTAAGTTCAATTTTTTCATTTCATTCACCAGCTACATTATATCATAAAAAAACTAATAAATTATTTACTTAAATTATTAGTTATTTCTTGATCATAATCAGAAAATTCATATTCCGGATATAAAGCATTTTTTATATGAATATGTTTTTTAATACGTTCTTTATCTTTTTGATATTTTAAAGCTTCAACTATACCATTTGTTGGGAAACGTTCTTCTTGAAGATCAGGATGAGAAATCCCCAAATCAGGATTAAAAGCATGAATTAGAGCTTGTTGATGAACATTTAAATTTGTTAAATCAGTAGCAATTTTGGCTAATTGTTCGGCTTGATATGGATTAATAATTACAGGGATTTCAGCATGAGCGATTTTTTCTTCACTATTAGTTAAACGTACTACAACATAATTTAAATCTACACCATCTAAAATATGACGATGAATAGTAAAAATCTTATCTTCAGTATTACCTTTTATGGATTGATGAAAAAGATTAGCAATAATATCAAGTGATGTACTTTCATGATGTTCTAATCCATCTACTAAATTACCATTAGTATCTAATTCTTTATTATTATAAACAGCAACAGTTTGAGTTGGCGTAATCAGAATCGTAGCACATAATCCAGTAGCACCAGGGATAACAGCTGATTGATAATAAGCATTTCCTTCTTGATAAAATTCTTCTAAATTTAATTTTTTCATACTTAACTCACCTTTTGCTATTATAACAAAGTTACTTTAAGAAAAAAAGAAATATCTATTAGCTAATTAACAATTTTCATTAAGTAAAAATTTATGATACTATTATATTAGGTGATAGTATGGAAGATGTAAAATTTTGTGTATGTTTTATTTTAGAAAATAAATATAAAAAAATATTTGATTTACCAATTAATTGGGATAAACTTGATACTAATCTAAAATGTGAATTACTTGGTAAAGCTTTAGATGAAGAAAAACAAATAGAAGAATTGCAAGAATATAAGGAGTTGAATATTTAAAATGAATATAGAAGAATTTTTGATTGAAGCTCGAGTTAAAATAGCGAGAAAAAGGAAGAAAAAAGATGCATTAGAAGAAATATTATTAAAATCAACTAAACCAGAAAAAATAGTTGATCATTTATCTCCTTATGAATTACAAGAATTAAGTAAAGATGTTTTGAAAAGAAAAGTTGATGGATATCGAAATCTTTATGACTATATCACAAAAAAACATAAGCATCCATTTTATTATAAGAAATGCGATGCTGGTGATATTGAATTAGGGCAAATTTTAATAGATAATATGGGTATTTTTACAGAAGGTTATCTAACGGATGAAGTCCTTTTATCAACAATGCCAAATGGCCAAATGGCACTTGATGTAGCGCTAAAAAAGATTTTTTTCTTTGAGCCTAAAGTAACAACAATAGCCTTAGCAAAAGAATTAATAAAAAGAAACAAATATGATTTGTTAAAAAATGTAGATGGTACTATTTTAAAAGAGGAAATTTTTCCTAATAAAACTTTGTTTGAAGATATGATTGAACATAAGGTTATTCCCAATATAAATTACGTAACAATAGATAAACGTGGCAATTTTGGTATTGATGGAAATATTTTATTTGAAAACATAAAAGATGATAAAAGAGTTATTGACTATTTATTAGAAAGTGATTTGAATGTATCTTTTAATACTTCTTTTATGCCTAAGGATATGCAACTAAATATTGCAAAGGCTTGTATTGAGCATGAAAAATATGAACCAATTAAAATTGGATATGAGAATTTTTTTACACAAAAAATAAAATTTAGTAATGGTCATGAGATTTCAATTTTTCGAAAGCTAATAATTAATAATGTTGAGCCTTTAATTATTGATGAAATAAAGGACACCGATATTATTGAGACATATCTTTTTTCAAAAGAAAATACAAATACACTTTTGTTGATAGACAAGTGTTCCGTTGAAACTTTGACGAGTACTGTTTCTAATACCAGCTCTACAGTATTAGACTGGATTATCTTTTTAGAATTTGAAAAAATTCATAATAAAAAAGAGGATTTTTTGACGATTGGAACAAATAATTTATCATTGATAATTAAAACTTTATATGTTAAAAACAAATTGAATAGTAAGGTAGCTCTTATTTTAGCAAAAAATGGTTTATTCTTTAGTCCAATAGATAATACAAAAAATATTGGAGTTGATAAAGATGAAGAAATACAAAAATATATTTTTAAGGAAGTAAGAATACCTACGCAAAAGGAACATCAAGAATTAATTGATAGGTTTAGAATGGTTTATGGTGATGATGAAAGTAATCCTGAAATTATTGAAGATATAATTTCGTCTTTTAATGAAACAGTTTTGATAAATGAAGAAGAAACAATAAGAGATATGGAAGCTTTGATAACTTATAAAGAAGAGAATAAAAAATTTCGAATAATTTATGATCCAAGTTCTGGTTCTTCGTTTTTAGCAGCTAGAGATGCTATTACGTCGGAAGGAAAAATAAAAATAGATAAAGTACACGACATATATTCTTTAACTCATGAATGGGGACATTTAATACATGAAACTTATGCTGAACAAAAAACACCTGATAATATTAAAGAGTTAATTCCTTATGATTATTCTTTTGGTTGGCAAAATGAACAAGAAGTACATAATTTGTTTAAAAAGGTAGATGAAGAAGCACAAGAATTATTTCAAAAAGATAAAATTTATCAAGAATTTACTAATTTTATTAATCAGCAAAAAGGCAGTATTGAATTATATAAAGATGAAATTAGAGCTGAATATAAAGATTTAATTGGAACTGATAAAATTTTAATTGAAGCATTAAAAGATGAAACAATGAGTATTCATGTCAAACATTCTTTAGTACAAGCTTTAAATGATAAAGCAAAAGAAAATTTTTTAGCTAACGAATATATTGAAAAATATGTAGAAGAACGTTTGAAAGCAGAATTTGAGAAATTTGCTAAAATAAGTTATGAAAAAAACAATTCAGAATTTTTGTGTTATGAAAATTTTATTGATGCTTATTACGGAGGTGCTTTAGGTGATGCTAGTGGACACTATAACACTAATGTACCAATTTGTACGCATGATATGGAATATTTTTTGAGCAATCCTGATAGACAATTTGCGGAAATGTTTGCTAACTTCGTGGAATTAAAAAAAGCAAGAATTGGTTCCAAGTATATAGAAAAATTAAAAGAAAAGACTTCGCCAGAGCTTATTTCAGCAATCGAAATTTATTATAAAAATTTAGGACGAGAAAAGAAGCATGAAATAAAATAAATCAGTAAAATCAATTAAATAAAACAGACATTAGATTATCTTAATGTCTGTTTTTAAATAAACTTTAATATTGTAATGCTTTTAATCCTAATTTAATATTTTAAAAATTACCAATTAAAACTTTTCCATTTGTATCACAAATATAACAATTTGGGAAAGTATGATGAATATGATTTAAAATTTGCGTATTACTTTTTATTTCATCATTAACTAGAATTCCTTCTATCATTTCAGAGGGAACGCCAAAAAGAATGCCTTTTTCTCGACCTGTTTCATGTATATCAAATTGACCATCAATATACTTTTCTATGTACCATTTTGGTAGTATTTCTTCTAATATTGTTCTATCCAAATTTTTATTAAAAATATCATTTTTTAATATATCATTCTTTTTTTCAGAATCGTTATCAATGATAAATGCGATAGTACTATTTTTAAAGTACTTATTTGGAATGAAGCGTTGTTCTTGATTTTGATAAATCACATAATCTCTATAAGAAGATAATGCTTGTATTTTTGTTCCAATATCATTAATAGAAGACATTATTTGATATTTTGTAGTTCCATCCATATTATTAACTTCAATCGTAACTCCTGCTCTTGTATCAATAAATTCTTTTAAAGTCATTTCATTTTCTACATTCCAAAATTCTACGATAAATGGCTTTTTTTTAATAATTCTTTTTTTTAAATAAAATTCTGAAGCAACTAAACCATGCTTTTTAATAATTGACATATTTTCTGGTTCAATTCTTGAACCATGTATTAAATTAGTAGTACTTAATTGTACTTCTTCTCCAACTTTATATAATTTAGTATTATTTTCATGATACTTAAAAAAATTATCAATCTGCTTATAAAATAATTCTTTTGTAGCAATGTTTTTAAACTCTTTTTCAATGATTTTTTTTATCTTTTCTCTATCCATTTTTATTTCCTTCTTATAATCTTTGCTAGTTACTAAATATATTAAAGTCTTCTAGCTTTATTTTCATGTAACTGGTTTGAAATACTATCTTCCTGACCTTCAAGCATTAAATCACTATTTTTTTGAAATACTAAATCATTTTTACGATATATTAAATTTTCTTCATCTGGTATTTCTATTTTTTTATTACCTAAAATTACATCAACCAAATCTTTTTCTGTAAAGTCTTCTCCTAGTTTGTAATTTACATAACCTTCTTTACCGTTCACATTATCGTGAAGCATCCACTGATTATTATCATAGACGAAATTATAATTATGACCTTCATTTTTTAAATAACCCACGGCCATAATAGTCTGATAACCAAGAAAAGATGATAAATTTTGATAAAGCATAGCATGTTCGGTACACATATTAATTGATCCTGTCCCTTTTAGTTCATCTAAAGGTAATTCTCGGTCTCCTTCTTGAGTAATTGATTGATATACTTCGTTAAATAATTTTAATTCTTGATTTTTCTGAATATCTTCTAGGGTTATTGAATTATAAAAATTATATATATCAGCAAAAGAATCCATACTTTTAATATATTTCTTTGCTGATAAATATTCAGAAATAAACGTCTGTAATTCTTCTCTTAATTCAGTTCTACTCCATCCAGCTTCTTTATACATATCAATTATGTCACTATATTGATTTTCGGCAGCCAAGAAAAATTTTTTTGTATATCCTATTGGATAACTATGTTTTATTTCTTTACCATTTTCCATATACTTTTTAAGAGCTAATACAAAATCTTCGTATATTTTATTACTTCCCGAAATTAAGTATCCCATATTTAAATTTTCAGTATTACCAACTTTTTGATTTGATGGGATAAATCCTTCCCATAATATTACTTGATGAAAACTTTGAGTTACTAAATGAACTTTATTTGATTGATATTCTTCACTATTCAAATAAGCTAGTCTATCACTAACAATTTTTTTTATATCTTTTCCACTTTTTATTTCTTTAATTAGTTCTTCTACATACATAATAAATCTCCTTTATTATAAGGATACTATGTAATAAATTATTATTCAACAAATATATATTTTTTTAACTAGTAATATATGTTACAAAAAAATGCAAGGTCAATCTTGCATTTTATCCTTTGCATTTTTTCTTGTAATATATTTTTATTATGACATAGATGTAAAGCTTACTTTAAATACCGATTTCCATCCCATCATATGCTATTTTATAACCATTTTCTTCAGCACGTGCTTCGATTTTTTCATGATAAGCCATTCCATCGTGTGATATATGGGTTCCATATATTTGAGTACTTTCATCTATTATTCCTAGATCTTTCATTTTATTTATTTGTTCTATAAATAGTTTTTCATTTAAATGAGAAAATGAATAGTCAGCATTCCCAAAAGTATGATCCATTATAACGACATTTAATTTATAGCCTTTTAATTCATCTAAAGCTTTTGTGGTTAAAGCTGGGGTATCAGTTGCATAAAAGATACTCTTACCATTTTCTGTTATTATAAATAAAAGAGAACCATGTTTAACATCGTGAAGTGTTTCAATTGCTTTAACTTTATAATTTCCTATAGAAACTATTTCTCCAGCTCTAATTTCATTACTATGAATTTTTAGTTTATTTGCTCCTTCTTCCGATATTAAATCGGCTTTTTCATATTGTGAAACCATATTACTCATAATTTTTAGACATTCTGGATGTGCGTATATTTCTAGTTTATTATGTTTTTCCATGGCCATATAAGGCATTCTTGTTGTCAGAAGTCCGGCATCATAGTGATCAGCATGTATATGCGTTTGTAATAAATATTTTATTTTTCCCATATCTTTATCATACATCATCATAGCTGTTTGTGTATCAGGTCCTAAGTCGATTATCAAATCATCATTTACTAACATTGAGGCCCTTTTACGAATACTCTTTCCTTTATGAAGTCTTGCCTCTTTACAATTATCGCAATTACAAAAAGTAAGTGGATAACCTATTGCGGCTGTACCAAGCATTGTTATTTTCATAATTTTCACCTAATCTAAGCTATTATAAACTTCATCAATAACAGGTTCACACCATTCGTTAGAGGTGTTTTCACCTGGCACTTCTAAGGCTAAGTGACTGAACCAAGAATCTTTTTTAGCTCCATGCCAATGTTTGATATTTACTGGGATTGTTATTACCATACCAGGAGTAAGACTTAC
The DNA here is from genome assembly GCA_900552975.1 of uncultured Mycoplasmatota bacterium. Classification (GTDB taxonomy): domain Bacteria; phylum Bacillota_I; class Bacilli_A; order RF39; family UBA660; genus Coprovivens. The sequence goes on from UWSL01000039.1 coordinate 10,011, forward strand.
TGCTTCTTTACCTTCTTCTTGATACCAGCCATTACCAGCTGTACAAATTAAGATTTGGCCACCACCATTAGTTGCGTGATGAATATGCAAATTATTACGACACCCCGGTTCAAATGTAACATTAGCAATAAATAAATTAGTTTTATTCATATCAGTAAGTGGATTTAAGTAACTATTTCCTATAAAATATTTAGCAAAATTAACATTAGGTTCAACTAAACCAAAAACATTTATTTTATCAAATTCTTCTTTATTCATTTTCATAAACCTCCTTATCTAAGTTGAAAACGGCCCAACTTTTTGGCCAGCCAACATAAAAAGCTGTATGAGTTATAATACCGGCCATTTCTTCTTTGGTAACACCATTTTTCTTCGCATTTTCTAAATGATATTTTAAAGAATTATCAGTAATTCCACTCGACATAAGGGCAACAACTGTTATTATGTATCTTGTTTTAAGATCAAAAGCATTATCATTCCAATTTTCACCAAATAAAATATCATCATTGTAATGGGCAAAAGCTGGTGCGAAGTCACCTAAAGCATCATGACCCGCTGTTTGTTTAATCATTTTTTTCCTTTTTTCTAATTAGCAAACCAATCTAAAATGGCTTGTTCTTCAATATTCATATCTAATCTTTTGCCTGAGACAAAGTTAAGATTAGGATATTTTTGACGTAAGCTTTCAATACTTCCATCAACGGTGGAACCCCCTGATGTTACATAAACATAAACTTGCTTATTACTTAACTCATTCTCCTCAATAAAAGTGTCAATAATTGTTGGTTCTTTATACCACCAAACAGGAAATCCAATAACAACATTTTGGTATTCTGTAATGTTTACTACTTTATTTTTGATAGCAGGACGTGATGTTTCATCGGCCATTTCAATAGATGATCTACTTTGTTTATTAGTCCAATCTAAGTCTTCACTTGTATATTTATTAACTGGTTCAATCGCAAATAAATCAGCATTAATTATTGAGGCTATTTTTTCAGCAACTTCTTTAGTAGTACCAGTTGCAGAAAAATAACACACTAAATTTTTATTCATTTTTTATTCTTCCCTTCTTTATTATTATTTTAATTTTTTATAATTTATTATTTT
>UWSL01000040.1 GCA_900552975.1 uncultured Mycoplasmatota bacterium
AAAGCGTAAATAATCAGTAAATATTTTTGTAAACTAAAATTAATATAATTTTATCATTATTTTGCCTTTTTTTTAAAAAAAATACCTTTTTTCAACAAATCATTCAACAATAATCTGTTATCATAAAATGTCTACTTTATAACTAATATTACTTTTTTATTTTAATTTTTTAATTACTTCATTGACAAAAAAAATAAAATAATATATCATTTAATTAGCATGATAAACGTCATGCTGGATCACTTTCATGATTATGTATGAAAGTGGATCAACCAAAACCCCCTGAAGGAGCCCTTGTGGCTCCATTTTTGTTTGTTTAAAATTTATAATTATAAATCATACATTTTACTTCAGGATTATTATCAAAAAAGGGAAGTATAAAAAATCCAATACTTTCCCATCTTTCCTTAGATAGTTACTTTTTAGTTTCATCATTATAATTCCAAATACCCAACTTACCTTTACAAGGAATGGGATTATCTAAAACTTCAAGTAACTTTAATTTCCAAGCATATCTTCCCTTTGCATATATTCCACATTTATAATCATTAGAAGTTTTATCTAACTCTGCCAAGTATTCATCAGTCATTTCAACACAATCAACTAATTCACATTTACATAAAATAAAACCAGGATTTTCTTTAGTTTTAACTAACTTTTCTGCTTCAGGAACCGTTTCAGATTTACTTCTAGTAAGACTAGCATGAATATATATTTCACCACGATACTTTGTATTCCAACTTCTTGTTTCAATAGTTTTAATTCCATCTTTTATTAAAGCTGCAAATGGTTCTTTTAAAGATAACACTTTCATAGTAACACCTCAGATATATTATATCAAAATAAATAATTGTCAACACAAGTAATAATACTATTTTTTTATTTTTCTTACTATTATATTGTAGTATAATCAAGCTGAGGATGTGATTCATATCAAAACTGAGAAAAAAATAAAACATCATAAATTAAATACTTTAATTATTTTTATATCAACAATTTTTGTCCTTTGGTTATTACTAAAGAATGATTATCAAAATATTATAAATTCTATTTTAAATGCTAATGTACTCTGGCTTTTCATAACAATCATTGTTTTCTTTTTATATTTTCTTTTTGATCAACTATGTTTCTACAATATTTTAAAGACCTACAAAAAAGATATTAATTTTAGATACGTTCTATACCTAGGAATAATCACCAAATTTTTTAATGGTATAACACCTCTTTCAACTGGTGGGCAACCTCTTCAAGTTTATGAAATGCATAAAAAAGGAATTAGTGTATCAAATGGAACAAATATTGTTATTCAAAATTACATTGTTTTTCAAATTATTTTTATGCTTTATAGTTGTTTAGCAATTATTTTAAATAATACACTTCATCTGTTCGTTAAATCACCTCTTCTAACCAACCTTACAATAATTGGTTTTATTGCTAACTTCATTATTTTAATTCTATTAATGTTAATAAGTTTTTCTAAAAAAGTTAATAAAACAATTATTGTTAATATAATAAATTTTCTTGCCAAATTAAAAATAGTTAAAAATAAAGAAAAGCAAACAAAAAAATGGACTGAAACATGTGATGAATACTATAAAAATGGTCAAGAATTAAGGAAAAACAAAGCAACTTTTATCAAATGCTGTTTTTACCAAATTATTAGTTTATTTCTTTATTATTTATTACCGATATTCATTGCAATTGCAATTGGTTGTGCCAATAACTTAACAATAATATCAACAATTGCTGCCGGAACATATATTTATTTAATGAGTTGCTTCATTCCTATCCCTGGTGCTACCGGTGGAACTGAATTAGGATTTCATGGTTTCTTTGCTAATTTTGTAAAAGAGCCTAGTCTTTCTGCACTCCTTATTCTTTGGCGCTTTGCAACTTACTATGCTCCTACCATAATTGGTGCTCTTATCTTTAATATTGGAAATAATACAAAAAAAGAATTAAAATCAATCTAAGAATTCTAATTCTTTTAATATCTTTAAATACTGTGGATAATCTTTAAAGTTATTCACAGTATTTTTTTCAACAAAAATATTAGCATCATTTTTACATTGAACTAAAATTTTAAAATCTCTCTTTATATCTCCTATTTTAAAAATCATATCACCACTTTGTTTAGTTCCAAATAAATCACCTTCACCACGCAGTTCAAAATCTTTTTGACTTATATAAAAACCATCATTACTTTCTTCCATAACTTTTAAACGAGGAGCCGAAGCATCACTTATTAAATAGCAATAAGACTGTAAATCATTACGTCCTACTCGACCACGCAATTGATGCAAAGTCGCTAAACCAAATCTTTCAGCATTGAAGATAACCATCATTGTTGAATTTTTTACATCGACACCAACCTCTATTACAGTTGTACTAATTAATATCTTAATATCTCCGTTTTTAAATCTATTCATAACATCATCTTTTTCGGAATTTTTCATTTTCCCATGTAATATAGCTGTTTTAACTTTATTATTAAAAGCTATATCAAACTTTTCTTTTAACTTTAAAACATCATTTAAATCAGAATTTTCCTCTTCATCTTCTATTAAAGGAGCTACAACATAAATTTGATGCCCCGCTTTTACTTCTTCCAACATATGAAATAATACTTGTTTTAAATTTTTAATATTTACTACCTTAGTAATAATTTCTTTACGACCATTTGGTTTTTGTTTAATTATTGATGTATCCATATCTCCATACAAAGTCAAAGCATAAGTCCTTGGAATTGGAGTCGCCGATAAATATAGTACATCTGATAATATTCCTTTATTTTGTAAAATTCCTCTTTGATTAACACCAAAACGATGTTGTTCATCTGTTATAACCAAACCTAAATTTTTAAAATGAACTTCTTCTGAAATTAGAGCATGTGTACCAACTAAAATATCAACTTCTCCATTTTGAATTTCTGTATAAACTTTTTTCTTTTCACTTTTTTTCATACTTCCAACTAATAAAGATACTTTAATATCAGTTTTAACAAAAATACTTTTTATTCCTTCATAATGTTGCCTTGCTAAAATTTCAGTCGGAGCCATCATTGAACTTTGATATCCAGCCAGATAATTTATATACATTCCTATTTCCGCCACACAGGTTTTACCACTACCAACATCACCTAAAACTAACCTGTTCATTCTTTTATGACTAATTAAATCATTATAAATATCATTGACAGTCGCTAACTGATCATCTGTAAGCTTAAAAGGCAAAGTATCAATAAATTTACTAACTTCTAGATACTCAACGCTTCTACTAACTCCTACGTTATTTAAATCATACTGATACTTTAAATAATTCATCTTAAACATAAAAACAAAAAACTCTTCATATATACATCGTAAACGTGCTTTCTTTAATGCTTCTGTACTATGAGGAAAATGAATATTATAAAGAGCTTCTTTTTTATCCATAAAATTATATTTTTCTTTTAAATAACTAGGTATATCATCTTCTAAATCAACTCTTAAAGAAAAAGAATCATTTATAATTTTAGTAAGAACTTTATTATTTAAACCACTTACTAAATGATAAACTGGCAAAACTTTAACTCCTGTAATTAATTCAAATTTTATATCACTAGCCGTAAAACTATTCCTAACGTTATCATATTTACCTATCACACTTATTACTCGGCCAATTTTTAAATTATTTTTATAAAATCCTCGATTAAAAATCGTTACATTAACTAAATAACCATCAGCATTCAATCTAAAAGTCATTTTATTAAACTTTTTATTTATATATGTAACATGAGGTTCACTCTCAACAACGCCTTTTATTGTACATAACGTTAAAGGTTTAACTTCACTCATTTTTATAACTTTTATTATTTCATATCGATATGGATAATATTCTAATAAATCTTCAACTGTATATAACTTAAGTTTGTTTAAATAATCAAGCAACTTATCTCCGACGCCACCTATTAAACTAATATCCATGTTTATCACCACTAAAATTATAGCATACATTTGTTTTTAAAAAAACATTTCGTCTTCTCTAAAATAACAAAAAATTATAGCAAAAAAAATCATTTTTACTTAAAGTTATAGCCAAACCAAAAGTCATAAATTTTCTTGCTTTTTTTGTGTATTTTTACTGAAAAAGCGTTGACAAAAAAGGGTTATAAAGTTAGTATATTAAGTACCAATTCACTTTGAGGCGAATTGGTGCTAGTATCACACTAGCCAACCCCTTTTTATTCTTTTTTGGAGTTGTTCTCAGGGGGACAACTCCTATTTTTTTTGTCTCAAAATATGGTAAAATAAATAACAAGGTGAAACAAAATGTTACAATTTATAAAAAAAATAATTATATATATTATTCATTTTTTTAAATATATTTTAAAACTTATTTTCAATTTATTTAAAAAAGATCCTAAAAATAAAAGTAATGAAAAAATAAAAACAATTAAAACAAAAGAAAATAAAATAGTTTATAATAGCAATTCTTCAAATATCGATACAAATAATAACAAAGAAAATGCTTTCCAAGAAATTACCTCAATTCCAAATACTTATTCTAAAATTGAAATTGAGCCAAATATCAAAATTATTACAATTTCAGATAAACTTATCGACTTATATATAACAAAAGAAATAAAAAAAGAATTAGAGAGCCAAAAAGCAAAAAAAATTCAATCAATTGATAAATTAAAAAAAGAAATTAAACCGATTATTAAAAAGAAAATTACTAAAATTAAAAAAGAAAAGAAATCACTTAATGAGGAAACAATTAAAAAGGAAATCAAAAAAATAATTAAAGAAAAAATTAATGAACTACCACAATCCGAAAAAAACAAAACCAAAAATATTAAAGATAAAGATAATAAAACATATGTCATAGCTACCAAATTAACTCCTAAACTAATGACGAATAAATTAAAAAAAAATAAAATTTCTATCAAACAAAAAATTATAACACCAGCAAGCTCTAAAAAAGAAATAAGAAAAAAAGTTCAAGTTCCAGCTATTACAATGGTTCCCTTGATAAGCAAAGATGAATTAAAAATAAAAACAAAAGATAAAATAACTAACGCTATAAATGTTTCAATTGCTTTTGGTACCAAAGCAGCTACTGAATTACTAAAAAAAGATGATAAAAAAATGGTAAAATCACCAAAACAAACCACTCAAACTAAAAATATAAAAAATGAAAAATATGTTGATGAAAAAAACAACAAAGAAAATAGTAATAAATCTTTGAAAAATAACTTTCAATCCAATAATATATCTGATTATTCACAAGCAAAGGTAAACATTAAAAACGTCACAATTAAAGAAACTGTCACAGAAACTATTCCTCAAATAGAAAACAACGAGACAAAAGTTTCTCAATCTCCAAGAACTTTAGAAAATATAGTACTTAAAAATTCCTTCACCGACAGCCAAACAGAAACATCACCAAAAACTATTAAAAATAAAGAACAAACATCAAAAAAAGATAACTTAAGTCAAGAAACAATAGACAAAATAAAAAATGGTAAAGAAGAAATTAAAAAAGAAACAACTAAAGAAAAAAATACCATTATAATAACCAGTACTCTCTTTTTAGAAAAAGCTACAAATAATACTATTGAAAATAGTATTAGCGAAATGAAATCTCCTAAAGAAATCGAAGATAAAGAATATGATTTATACAAAAATGAAATAAACAAATTATTAACCGAAATAGAAAATTACGAAATAAAATATAGTACTACCTTAACTGAAGAACAAAAAAAAGTTCTCAACAAACAAAAGGAAAAATTAAGACACGCTAAAGAAAAAATTTATTTACAACAAGAAATAGATTTTGAAAAAGAAAAAAAAGAATTTAATAAAGCTATCAGTGAAGAAGAAATTAAAAGCCTTCAAGATTACCTATATTCTTTACACTTAGAACAAGAATTAGAATTTAACAATAAATTAATTAAACAAGTAGAAAGCCTCGAAAAAGTATCAGAAGAACAAATTGCTAATATTGATAAAAAAATACTAATGAAAAATCTAGAAAAAGCCTCCCTTTTAACTGAGATGACCTCCATATTAGCTTTTCCTTTTATAAGAAGTAGATATTTTTTCTATTTTACTATTGGTTTAATTATAGATAATCATTTTAATTTTATAAATGCTTTCTTTAAAAGAAAAATAAACAAATTTAAACCTGCTGATTTAAGTGCTTTAAAGCAAGGAAAGGACGCTTTAGATAAAGCAATAGATCAAACATACAATAATATTGAAAAACTTCAATACATTACTTATAATGCCCTAAATAAATATCCTGAATTAGCTTATGACAAAAAGTTTATTAAATATACTACGAAATTAAATAATAATCTAGAAAAGAATTATTTAAAACTTACTAAAAAAAGAAATATTATTAATAAATATTATTCAAAAACTAATAAACAAATCAAAAAGCTTATAAAAAAAGGCGAAAAAATTGCTTAACAAACAAGAAAAAAGAGAAAAGTATTCATTTACTTTTCTCTTTTATTTTTGACTCAATTCTTTATAGAATTGATATCTCTTCATTGCTTCTTGCTTATTAAGTTCTAATATTTCCTTCGCTTGCTCTGGATTTTTAACCAATAAGCTATTATATCTAACTTCATTTTTTAATAATTTTTCATATTTATCAAAATCTGGTTCACGACTATCTAAATATAATTTATCTTCTTCAGGTTTATATCTCATTAATGAAGTATAACCACATTCGACAACTAAACGTTGTTCACTAGAAGAGTTACTCATTCCACCCTTAATACCTTGCTCAATACATGGTGAATAAGCAATAACTATAGATGGTCCATTATGTGCTTCGGCTTCTTGAAAAGCTTTTATTGTTTGAATAAAGTTGCTTCCCAATGATACATTAGCCACATAACAATTAGGATAACTCATTGCTATCTTAAACAAATCTTTCTTAGCAGTCTTCTTACCACTATCAGCAAATTGAGCAACTTGACCAACACGCGATGATTTACTTGCTTGACCACCAGTATTTGAATAAACTTCAGTATCTAAAACTAAAATATTCACATTTTCACCACTAGATAAAACATGATCAATTCCACCAAAACCAATATCATAAGCCCAGCCATCTCCACCAATTGTCCATACACTACGAGCTGGTACATAATCTAACATTTTTTCTAAATCTTTTGGAATTTGTTTATCTTTCAAATTTTCTTTAACTTTTTCAGTAATAGTAAAATCATTTGGATTATCTAACCATTCTTGGTATAAAGCTTTAACCTCTTCATCGACGCTTTCAATTGATTGTTCAATTATATTTTTAACACGTGAACGACTCTTATTGTAACTTAGTAACATTCCATAACCAAATTCAGCGTTATCTTCAAATAATGAATTAGCCCAAGGAATAGAATATGGAGTACTTGGTACACTACCGCCATAAATTGAAGAACAACCTGTTGCATTAGCAATTATTAATTTATCTTTAAATAATTGTGTTAATAATTTTATATAAGGTGTTTCTCCACAACCTGCACAAGCTCCACTAAATTCAAATCTTGGTTTCTCAAATTGGGAACCTTTAACAGTTGAAATTGGGAATAAACCTTCTGGATTATGATACTCTTCAAACATATAATTAGCATGTTCTTGCTTTTCTTCATCATACTTACCAAAAGCTAAAGCCTTTTCGCCCCCCCTACCAGGACAAGCATTAATACATAAACCACAACTAGTACAATCTGCTTCAGAAACAACTATTTCAAAATTATAATCTGGTTTTCCAAGAAGTGGAATACCTTGTGTTTTATCGGTTAAAGCAAATGGTCTAATAACAGCGTGTGGACACACAATAGCACATTGACCACATTCTAAACATTTACTACTATCCCATTTAGGTACATAAGTACTAACATTACGCTTTTCACGTTTTGATAATGCACAAGGGAATGTTCCATCACGATAAGGTACTAAGTCACTAACCTTTAAATCATCGCCTTGACGGGCATTTATAATATCAAAGATGTTACCATCTTCCTCTGCTTCTTCTAATGCATAAGTTAATTCATCTGTATAACATTTTAAATTATCTAAAGACATCATAATCGCTTTCTCATTAGCATCAACAATATCTTGTCCTTTAGTCGCAAATTGTTTTACTATTGAACGACTTACTGCACCTAAAGCATCCGGATAATCAATTAAATGTAAGATAATCATTTCCATTATTTTACTTATTTTACCTTTTATTCCCACATCAAGAGCAATCTTTTCTGCATCAATAGTATATAACTTAATATTTTTTTCTATAATATCTTTCTTAACGTTATTAGGTAAAAAAGCATTCATATCTTCTTCATGTGTATTAATAACTAAAATTCCATTTTCTGGTAATTGACTAGTCATATCAAATTTGTATAAATATTCTTGCTTAGTTATAACAACAATATCTGGTCTTGTTACATAGTAAGGAGCATTAATCTCTTTATCAGAGATACGTAAGTTACAAATTGTAACTCCCCCACTTTTCTTTGAATCATATTGGTTATAACTTTGAACAAACTTATCTGTTCCTGTTCCAACAATCTTCATTATGTCTTTACTAGTACTAACCATACCATCACTACCAAAGCCAAATATTTTTATTTCTTTAGCATCTAATGATATATGATAATCTTTTTTCGCTAAACTTAAGTTAGTGACATCGTCTTCTATTCCAATCGTAAAATTATTTTTTAATTCACTATTTAACATACAATATACAGCATATATTTGATCAGGTGTTGTATTTTTACTTGCTAAGCCATATCTTCCCCCAACAATTTTTACACCTTCACCCATTAATGCACTACAAACGTCTAAGTATAGCGGTTCACCAACTCCCCCAGCTTCTTTAGTACGATCTAAAACAGCGATTTTACAAACAGTTTCTGGTAAAATTTCTTTTAAATACTTGGTACTAAACGGACGATATAAATGAACTTCTATTAAACCAACTTTCCAACCCTTTTGATTTAAATCATCAACAACTAATTTTATTGTATCACAAACACTACCCATGGCTACAATAACATTTGTCGCAGCCTCATCACCATAATAATTAAATGGTTTATAATTTTTACCAATAATAGCATTAATTTTTTGCATATAATCATTTACTATATCTGGCATTTTATCATAAAGTTCATTACGTGCTTCTAATGACTGAAAATAAATATCTTCATTTTCAGCCATTCCTTTTTGAATATGTGAACCAACATTTAAAGCTCTCTTTTTAAATTCATAAACTTTATCAAAATTCACCAAGTTTAACAAATCAACTTCTGATAATTTTTTTATTTTGTTTACTTCATGGCTAGTTCTAAAGCCATCAAAGAAATGGATAAAAGGTAAACTTCCTTCGATTGCACTAAGGTGAGCAACGGCAGCTAAATAGTTAGCATCTGCTACATTAGTTGAAGCTAGCATACAAAAACCAGTTTGACGTGTTGCATAAACATCTGAATGATCTCCAAAAATAGATAAAGCATGAGTCGCTATAGTACGTGCTGCTACATGGATAACAGCCGGTAAGCATTCTCCAGCTATTTTATACATATTAGGAATCATCAAAAGTAATCCCTGACTTGCTGTAAAAGTGGTCGCTAGACTACCAGATAACAATGCCCCATGAAGTGTCCCTGCTGCTCCAGCTTCACTTTGCATTTCTACCACTTTAACTGAATCATTAAATAAATTTTTTTTATCGGTCTTACTTATTACATCAACTTCTGAAGCCATTGGACTAGAAGGTGTAATTGGATAAATACTAGCTATTTCACTAAAGAAATAAGCTGTACTTGCACAAGCTTTATTACCATCTACAATATCATACATTTTAATCTCTCCTTTACTTACTCATTCCATTAGGAATAGTATTTCCAAATAATTCATTTTCATTTTCTTTAGCCATATCATATATTTGTGTGACATTAGCAACCCATCCAGCATTTCCATCAGAAATAGGTGCATGAATAGCACCAATTTGCTCAATTGTCGTTGCTCCCATTAGTTCATACTTTTTCATTTCTAAGCATAATTCAATGAATCCCTCATCTTTAGTACTAAAATTCCACCAATCGCCATTTAAACGAAGTCCAGCAGGATTATTACTATTTCTAAACAAATCACTATCAAATCCTGTTTCTTCCTTAACAATAGCATAAACCAAACATTTATCAACACCTAACAAATCAGCATAATAAGATATTTTTTGTTCATAATTCTCATCATTTTCATAAGTACTATAAACAGTCAAATTATCACTACTAAGTTCAAAATCATCAGGAGCTTGTTTAATATTTCTAACTACATATAACACTAATTCTTCCAATGATGAAGCTCTTACTTCAATTCCTTTACAATGAATTCCTTTTATATACAATTCATTAACAAATTCTGGATTAGTAAAACTATCAGTTAATTTTTCGAATATATTACATGTTATTCCATAATCAATCGAATATATTTTACAATACTTATCTATTAACCTATAAGCTTCTTTTTTCGTTTCATCCAAATGTGCTAAAGTTTCTGATACAGAAGTAGCTACTAATGGTTTTGTAATATCAATATTAGTTTCTTGAGTATCTGATATAGTTGGTTTAGGAATCATTTTTATATTCTTATATACTAAAAAAGATTCTATCGATAACAAAACAGTCATTCCAAAAATAACAAGTTTAACCATTCCCTTACGATTACTATTTATCTTACCTTTTACTTTAATTTTTTTTGTACTATAACTATCTCTAGTTAATTCATAATTTCTTGTTTTAACAAGTTTTCCTTGAATTTTTCTATCACAAGCAATTGTACTATCATGAAAGTATCTTCGAACTTGAACAATTTCATCATCACTTAATTTGGTAATTAGTGGTATATTCATATCACAATATCTTCCATCTTTAGTTATTTTACTTGGATCCAATAATTCAATTTTTAACATTAAAAATCACCACACCAATTATATCATTAAACATAAAAAACTTATAATATTATTTATAAGTTCTCTTTATTACTTCCTTTAAATACAAGTAATTTACT
>UWSL01000041.1 GCA_900552975.1 uncultured Mycoplasmatota bacterium
TAATTATTAATTCTTTTTTCATCTGATGATAAAACGCCAATTTTTTTGTTTGATAATTGAGATAATGAACTCATATTAACTTTGTCTTTACTAACAATAACGTAATGTTCTTCGCTAAATGGTATTTGATTATCAGAAATGTCATCTGTCATTTTGAATGAATTAGCTGAAACTGATTCTCCACTATTATAAGTTATAATGTTGATGTCAACACCAAACTTAGCTTCAAAGTCATTGATGAAATCAAATAAGACTCCACTACCATTTTTTCCATAAACATCGACATTATTTAAAACATAGACGTTTTGAGTCGAGTTAACATTTTTAGCAAGCCATTCTTTTTCCTCAACGCTTAATTTATTATCGTCATTTAAGATTAGAAAAGTTATTATTCCTAATATAGCTAAAGCAAGAATAGCTATTATAACTATTAAGAAGATTTTTTTATTTTTCTTTTTCATAGTCTATCCTTCTGTTCCATTATTGTCTACAGTTGGACTTGTCACAGGATTGTTATTGTTCCAAACTAGACCAGAACCATTTTTATTTTTAGCACCTTCTATTAAGAAGCCATCACTTTGATCTGTTGATTCTTGTTTTAAAGTAAAGTGGAAATCATAGAAGGCTTTTTCTTCATTACTGAAATTATCAAGTGATTTTAAAGCGACACTTTGAGCTTCTACTAAAGATGTTTCACTAGGAAAAGTTAGATCAAAGTAAACTATTTTTCCAGTAATTGTAATATTGACACTCTTAACAATTTTATCTGCTTTTATCTTTGTTTCAATATCACTTATTTTGGAATCATTTATAGCAACACTTTCTATTCCTTCTAAACGATCACCATATTTTCCTTTATCACTGCCACTATAAAAGCATTTTATTAGGACAGTTGCCATTAAAATTAGGCAAACAATAGCTATTGCCATTAGTATCGAAAACACTCGATGTTCATTATAAAATTTTTTAAATTTTTTCATTTTTTTCACCTCTAAGCGTAATTAAATTATACTACATTATATGTCATTAAGCAATTTATTTACTTTTTAGATAAACATTAAAAGAAGTTATAGAGAATCTATAACTTCTTTCAGTTTTTCTTCATTCCAGATAGTTATTCCAAGCTTTTGAGCTTTTTCAAATTTGCTACCTGGAGAGGTTCCAACAATAACAACGTCAGTCTTTTTACTAACTGATTCAATAACTGTTGCATCATATCTTTCAAGGATTTTTTTGATTTCATCTCTAGTAAGAAAGCTGATGGTTCCCGTGATAACAAATTTTTTATTAGATATAAGGTCATTATTTAGTGTTTTTTCACCTTTATATTCTGTATTAATTCCTATTTTTTTTAAGTTATCAATAAGTGTTATATTACGTTCATCTTGAAAGAAAGAATATATATTGGTAGCAAGAATATCTCCAATATCTTTGATTTCAGTTAATTCTTCACAAGAAGCATTCATTAAATTTTCTAATGTATCATATTTTTTGGCTAATACTTTAGCAGTTTTAGCTCCTATTCCTGGTATACCTAGACCAAACAATAATCTTTCTAAAGAATTATTTTTACTTGCCTCAATAGAAGTTAAAAGATTATTAATACTTTTAGTACCGAATCCTTCCAGTTCTATTAAATCTTCTTTTTTTGTATCTAGATTGTAAATATCTTCTATTTTAGTGATAATTCCCATATTATAAAAATCTTCAATTATTCTTTCACCAAGCCCATCGATATTCATAGCAGGACGTGAAACATAATGAATTAAGCCTTCTATTTTACGAGCTTGACAATGTTCGTTAGGACATAAGTAGTCTATTTTAGAGGCACTTTTAACAAGAGAGGTTCCACAAATAGGACATGAATTTATCATTTGAAATATCTTAACATTTTGACGACGTTCTAAAACTGGCTCAACAACTTCAGGAATCACATCACCAGCTTTATGAAGAACAACAAAATCCCCGATACGAAGATCTTTTTCTCTTATATAAGATTCGTTGTGAAGAGTCGCTCTTCTAATGGTACTACCAGCAACCTTAACTGGTGATAAAACAGCATTAGGAGTGATTTGTCCTGTACGGCCAACTGTAAAAATGATATCTTCTAATTGCGTTACGACTTTTTCAGCCGGGAACTTATAAGCAACAGCCCAACGTGGATACTTAGCAGTATTTCCCATTCTTCTTTGACCAGATATATCATTTAATTTAATAACAATACCATCAATTTCGTAAGGTAAAGTAGGACGTTTTTCGGTCCATTCTTTAATAAATTCTTTTATTTCTTTAAAATTATGAACTTTTTTAGAATGTTCATTAATGGGCAATCCTAATTTTTTTAAGTTTTGAAGTGTTTCCCATTGTGTTTGTTCAGCGGTATTAGGAACATGATATAACAAGACATCTAATTTGCGCTCTTTAGCTATACGACTATCTAATTGACGAGCAGAGCCAGCTGCAGCATTTCGAGGATTTTGGAATAAATCTTCACCATTAGCTGCTCTTTTTTTATTAGCTTCTTCAAAGCTTTTTTTAGTCATGTATATTTCGCCACGAACTTCTAAATCTACAGGTTCTTTTAATTTTAGAGGAAGATATTTGATAGTTTTGACGTTGTTAGTTATATCTTCACCAGTTACACCATCTCCTCTAGTAGCCGCTGATTTTAAAAGGCCATTTTTGTATGTTAAATTAACACCTAGTCCATCCATTTTTAATTCACAAGTGAATTCGGGATTAGGTATTTCTTTCTCAACTCGATTAACAAAAGCTTCTACTTCATCCTCATTAAAGACATCGGCTAAACTAAACATTGGTGTAGCGTGAGTTATTTTAGCAAAAGAATCTAATATTTTAGTTCCAACGCTTTCTGTCGGTGATTCAGGTAATTTATATTCTGGATATTCAGCTTCTAATCTAAACAATTCCATCAAAAGGCTATCGTATTCATTATCAGTCATTTTAGGATTATCATTTAAGTAGTATTCAACATTGGCTTCGTTTAATTTTTCGACAAGATAAGAAATTCGTTCTTTTGGATTCATTTTTACCTCCATAAATTTTTAGGATATACCCCATCTTCAATTAATTTAGCTATTGCTTTTTTAACATTTTCTTTATCTTCTTTATACGTTACGCCATACCAATTAGCTTTTGTATGTAAAACAAAAACTTGAGCATATTTTTCTATATTAGCTTCATTTAATATATCTGGTATTAAGAATTCACATTTGTTTAAGTCACTATTGTTTTTAAAAAATTCAACCATTTTATTTTCAATATATTCAAATATTGATCTATCAAAAACTAACATGTTCATAGAAACTAAAGTATCCTTAGAAACTTCAAAAGGATTGATTGTTTCATCTAAAGGTGTAGCCATTATTTTGTCATTTTCGTAAGCTATTGAACTTTCGGTTATTTTTTCTAAGTTTCCTTTTTCATCAAAAGCTAAAACACCTCTTTTTACTGAGCCATTTTCAGTCATTGTGTTAGTTACTGTATATCCTATTGTAGCATATTGTTTTTCTTTTTTTTCTTTTATAAATTTAGCAGCAACTTCGAATGAATCACGGCCATAGAAATCATCAGCATTGATTACGACAAAATCTTCAGTTATGGCATCTTTAGCACAGTAGATTGCTTGAGCTGTCCCCCATGGTTTAGTTCTATCTTCTGGTATTTTGACGAAGTCCGGAATATTATCCATTTTTTGGAAAACATACTCTACTTCAATATTTCTATCAACACGAGAACCAATTGTCTCTTTAAATATTTGATAATTTTCTTCTTTTATAATAAAGATAACCTTATTAAAGCCAGCTTTTTTGGCATCATAAATCGAATAATCTATTATAAATTCTTCGTTTGGTCCCATTGGTTCTATTTGTTTTAATCCTCCAAAACGGCTTCCCATTCCAGCCGCCATTATTAGTAATTGCATATTTTTTCCTCTTTTCTTATATTTTTGTAATACTCTTATGATTTTTCAATAATTTTTTTATGCCAAAATTTTTAGCAAAAGCAACAGTAATGAAATCACCTTTTACTTCAATAATAACGCCACGACCATATTGCATGTGCATTATGACATCGCCTTCTTTAAAATCAACATCTTCATTTTTATAAAGTTCCTCTTTATTGATTTTTTCTTCTTCAAACATATTAATGTTTTCAACATCTAATAAATCCGGATCGATTTCTTTAATAAAACGACTTGGCGGATTCATGACATCTTTTCCATATAATATTCGTCTTTTGGCATTGGATATGTATAATTTTTCTTTAGCTCGAGTTATGCCAACGTAACATAAACGTCTTTCTTCCTCGAGGCCACCTTCTTCACAAAAAGAATTTTGATGAGGAAATATTCCATCTTCCATACCAATTAAGAAGACAACTTCAAATTCTAATCCTTTAGCACTATGAATAGTCATTAGAGTAACAACATCTTCATCTTCCTTATGTTCTGTTACATCAGCAATAAGACTTATTTCTTCTAAAAAATCTGCTAATGAGACTGATCCAGTTCGTTCTTCAAAAGTTTTAGTAATTGATTTAAACTCTTCTAAGTTGTCTAAACGCAGTTCATTTTCAAGTGATTTATCATTTTCATATTCTGATTTCATATTCGTTTCATCTAAAATTAAATCAATCAATTCCGTTAACGTTAAATCTTCACTTTTTTGAGTTAAATCAAGAATTAAATCTTTAAATTCTTTTTCTCGACCTGACTCAATAGCTTCAAATATAGAAATATTTTTTTCTTTAGCGACTTTTTCGAGTTTTTGAATTGTTGATGGACCGATGCCTCTTTTAGGAACATTTATAATACGACGAAGACTTATTTCATCGTTATTATTTAAAATTAATCTTAGATAGCAAATTAAGTCTTTAATTTCTTTTCGAGAATAGAAGTAATAACTACCGACAACTTTGTACGGAACATTGGCTTT
The DNA here is from genome assembly GCA_900552975.1 of uncultured Mycoplasmatota bacterium. Taxonomy (GTDB): domain Bacteria; phylum Bacillota_I; class Bacilli_A; order RF39; family UBA660; genus Coprovivens. The sequence continues at coordinate 4,959 of UWSL01000041.1, forward strand.
CAAAAACATTTCCTCAACTAAACGAGCTTGGGCATTTGTTCTGTATAAAACACTAATATTCTTTTTTTCATAACCTTGTTCTAATAATCTTTTTATCTCATCTAATACAAGATTGATTTCATGTTTTCCATCGTAGGCTCGTAAATATTTAACTTTGCTACCTTCACCTTTACTACTCCATAATTTTTTTTCTTTTCGTTCTTTATTATTTTTTATTACTGAATTAGCAGTATCTAGAATACTAGTTGTTGAACGATAATTTTCTTCTAAAGGAATGACTTTAGCATTTTTATAATCTTTTTCAAAATTTAAAATATTACGAAAGTTAGCACCTCTAAACATGTATATTGATTGATCTGGATCACCTACAATAAAAATATTTTGATATTTTTTAGCTAGTAATTTTGATAATTTATATTGTACTTCATTAGTATCTTGATATTCATCAATTAAAATATAGCGATATTTTTCTTGGTAGTCAGCTAAAACATCTTTATGTTCCGTAAATAATTTAACTGGCAAACGTAATAAATCATCAAAATCAACAGAATTATTTTTTCTTAAAACATCCATATACTGATAATATACTTCAATAGCTATTTTATCTTGAGGTGTACGGAGTGTATTGTTAATTTCATCATCAGTTAGCATGTCATTTTTAATAGTACTAATTCTATTTCTTATATATGACGGTGGGTTATTTTTTGTATCATATCCGTTATCTTTTAATATTTTTTTAATAATTGATAGAACATCATCACTATCTAGAATAGAAAAATTTCGATCTAAACCTAGGAGTGGGGCATTTTCTCTTATTATGCGAACGCCAAAAGAGTGAAACGTTCCAACGAAGGCTTGATTATCAGGGACTAATTTTTCTAAGCGTTCTTTCATTTCATGGGCTGCTTTATTGGTAAATGTTATAGCTAAAATATTGTATGAAGGAATTCCTTGAGCAATTAAGTTAGCAATACGAGTTGTTAATACTTTTGTTTTACCTGAACCAGCTCCAGCAATTACTAAGCAAGGCCCATCGATATGTTCAACAGCTTCTCTTTGCTTATCATTTAAGTTGGTTAAATAATTCATGTTGTACGCCTCTTTCCAACTTAATTATAACATGAAAAGATATTATCTCATAGAAAAAGAAGTACAATGTACTTCTTATAAATGTTCCATAATAGCTATGTTTTTTTCCATTTTAGCAACTAAATCATCTTTATCATATTTTGAAAAGATATCATCAAATGCAGTTGGTTCAATTAGAAACATACTATAAAATCTTTGGAAAGCTTCTTTGAAGTTACTAATTCCAAGATCTTTTAGATATTTTATATTTTTTAAAACTATGTGAGAATTATCATTTAAAGCAATTAAACTATTTAGAGGAACATCTTTTGTAAACTCTTCAATAAATTTATCTTCAAAACCTACTTCTTTTAAAAATGTTAATTCTGGTTTTTGGTTATCTAAATTTTCAGATAATTCAGTATCAATCGCTTTTATAGTATCTTGTTCTATCATAATGTTGGACCTCCTACTTCTTCAGCTATGTTTAAACCTAAAAATTGATTCATTAGCTTAATGATAACTGAGGCATCTTTCTGTGAATTATATAGTAAAGAAACTATAATTAATTCTTTTGTTAAGCCGTCTACTTTTTCATCTTTATTATTTAATGAAGTAACTAAATATCTTAAATTTCTTTCAAATTTATTTTTTGATAAGTATTCATCATTTAATTTATAAGTGTTTTTATCGACATTTTCTAAAGATGATTCACTTTCTAATTCATGTTTAATTGTATCAAGCATAGCTTGTACTTCAGGATCATCGATTTTAATTGTTTTATAACTATCAGCATTGTTTGTGTAATAGTTATTTAGACTTTCTATTAATATAGGAATAATTGCATTGTATTTTGATCCTTCTTTACTTAGAATTTCATTATTTTCTTTTCTAGAAGTTATTTCTGGTAAAGTTACTTCTGGATAAGTTGTTTGGAATTCTGCTGGAATATAAGCAATTTTCTTACAATAGCCAGATTCATCTACATAGCTTTCACCTTTAGCTGTTAAATATTTTATTTTCTTTAACATTTGATCAGTTTCAACACTCATAATTTCTGGAGTTGTTCTTAAAACTTCCTCTGCACCTATTTCAATTAATGAATCAATTGATTCTTCTAATTCTGTTGGTGTTTTAAAATAAATGTCTATTTCATTTTTACCATTACGACGTCCAGCACTTATTCCATATTCTTTAAGGACTTCGTTTACTCCTATGCTATCTTGAGTTGCTTCTAATAAAGCTGGTTCAATGTACTTTCTTTGCTTTTCATCAAAAGTTATATCATATTTTTCTGAATCCTTTAATGCGTTATAGTAAGCTTCTGGATTAGAAATTAGAAGATAATTTGAGTTATCAATAACACCATTTTGACCTTCAATCATAGCAATGTTAGATTGCATTGTTGATAAAGGTAAACTTATTAATGCGTATGTTATTAAAATAATATCTTTAATAGAATCTTCTTTGATCCCTTTACTTCTAAATAAATTTATTTTAGATGGTAATTCTTTATCAGCTAATAAAACGTAAGAGTCTTTGATAAAATAAACATTTTCCTCAGGAGTTCCTAAAGCTTTTAACTCTTCTAAATTTCTTCTTATTACTTCGACATCACAAGCTTTTAAAATTTTGATAGCTTGTTCTTTTTGAATGAAGTTATTTGGATCTAAAGATAAATTTGCAAAGAATTCTTCGTCATCAGTTTTATCTTGTTTTTCTTCTTCAACCTCTACAATTGGAATAATATCAGTATTGAAACCACCATAAATATCTTGAGCACTTGGTTTTATATCATCTTTGCTTTCTTCCTGAATTGGTTCTTCTTTTGATTCTTCTGAAATTTCTGCAGCTTTTGATGATTCTTCGACTTTGACTGGCTCTTCTGAAATGGTTTGAGTTTGTTCAAATGTTATAAAAGGACTTTCTTCAGGTGTACTTTCTTCAATGACAATACCAGTTTTTGGTGCTAGTTCAGTTGGTTCTGTTTCTTTTTTTTCTTCATTAGCAACTTGATCTGCAAAAATACCAACATTTGTTGATTCTTCAACAATAGGACTTACCGGTTCCACCACTGGAGCTGGTTCTTCAGTTTTAGTTGGTTCAGTTTCTACTACCTCTGAAACAATATTAAAATCTACTTGCCCTTGTAAAACTAAGTCATTAAATTGTTTTAATTCTTCTTCTGGGAATAAAATCAATTTACTAACAGTTGCTATTTCATTTTCAGATAAAGCATATTTTTTTGAAAAACTACTGATTTTTCTTAAAATATCACCGATATAATTTCTGGTGTAAGTTTCAGCTCCTCCTAGGACATCACTTATAATACGTCCAAGTTCATGGCGAGCTCTTTCATAATCAGCTATTTGTTCCTCGATTTCCTCAGCTTTAATTCCATTGTCTTCGATTTGTCTTCTTAAAGATTCTATTTCATTGGTTGTTCTTGAAATATCACTATTTATACGTTCCTTTAAGGTATCTATATCTTCGGCTTTTAATATTTTTTCTCTGATTACAGAAATGTCAAAATCTACTTCCATCAACCCAAAAAGACGTTGTAAATCTTTATTTTCATCAAATTCACCTAACCATTTTTCAGCCTCATTAGGACCTACTTCAACAGCTTTTTGATTAGAATTCAATTCACTTAGTGATTCACTTTCTTCTGTTAACTTTTTAGTACAATCATCCTTTTCACTTATTAATGATTCTTTTTTAGTAGCTAGTTCATTTTTTATGCAACTATCATCACTTTTTAGATTGTAAAGAAGTTTTAACAAATCTTGATTAGTTCTTATATTGGCCACTATACACACCTCGCTTATTATGTATCAATTATAACAGAACGAATTTTAAATGTAAATCATTTTATTTTCTTTTTATGTACACCACTTAACATTATCACGAATATAATAAAGTGATCTTAGGAGGGATTAAATGAGAAAAAATATTATCATCTCTATGAGTTGTTTATTATTAATTTTTGCATTTATTTTCATTAATAAAAGAGAACAAAGTATTAATGAAACAAAAAAACTCGAGAAAGTAAAAGTAGCAGAAGTTACACATAGTATCTTTTATGCACCATTTTATGTAGCTTTAGAGAATGGTTATTTTAAAGATGAAGGTTTAGATGTCGAAGTCATTTTAACTAGCGGAGCTGATAAAGTTAGTGCTGCTGTGTTATCTAAAACAGTTGATATTGGTTTTGCGGGGCCAGAATCGGCCATTTATGTCTATAAAAATGGGGAAAAAGATTATTTAATAACTTTTGCTGGTCTTACAAAAAGAGATGGACAATTTATAGTATCACGTAAAAAAATCGATAAATTCAAAATGAAAGATTTATATAATAAAGAAATATTAGTAGGAAGAGCTGGTGGAATGCCTTCATTAAATTTCTTAAATGGATTAAAAAATGAAAACGCGGATAAAAATAAAATTAAAGTTAATACAAGCGTAGATTTTGCTTCTTTATCAGGAACATTTATTAGTGGAGTTGGAGATTTTGTTAATTTATTTGAACCTAATGCAACAAAATTAGAAAAGGAAGGATTAGGTTACGTAGTAGGTAGTGTTGGAAAATTTTCTGGAGAAATGCCATATACAGCATTTTATGCTCGTAAAAGCTATTTTAATGACAATACTGACAAAATTAAAAAATTTAATGCTGCTATAAATAAAGGTCTTGATTACGTTAAAAATCATAGTGATATAGAAATTGCTAAAAGCATATTACCACAATTTCCAGATAATTCTTTAAATGATGTAGAATTAATAGTAAAAAGATATCGTGAAGCAGACAGTTGGTTAGATAATACAACTATTACTGAAAAATCATATAAAAATTTAGAGAATATAATGATAAATAATAATTTACTTGATGACTTTGTATCATTTAATGATTTAGTTAAAGATTTAAATGAAACCACTTCTCAAGGTTAAAAATTTGTCCAAAAAGTATAATACTATTAATGGAGAAATTGAAGCAATCAAAGATATAAGTTTTGAAGTTAAAAATGGAGAATTTATTGCTATTATTGGAACAAGTGGTTGTGGAAAAAGTACACTACTTTCAATATTGGCTGGTTTAGAAGAAAAAAGTAATGGAGAAATAACATATTGCAATGATAAAAATGACATAAAGATAGGTTATATGTTGCAAGAAGATGCTTTATTTGAACACTACTCTATCTTAGATAATGTTTTACTTGGTTTAAAAATACAAAAAAAACTAAACCAAGAAAATAAAGAATATGTATTAAAACTCTTAGAAAAATATCAATTAACTAATTTTAAAAATAAAAAACCACATGAATTATCAGGTGGTATGAAACAAAGAGTTGCTTTAATCAGAACTTTAGCTATTAAACCTGATATATTATTTTTAGACGAACCATTTAGTGCTTTAGATTTTGATACAAGATTAAAAGTAAGTGATGATGTTTTTAAAATTATCAAAGAAAATAGAAAAACGACTTTAATGGTAACACATGATATTGGTGAAGCGATTAGTATGGCCGATAAAATAATAGTTTTATCTAAAAGTCCAGCTTATATAAAAAAAATTTATAATATAGAATTAGAAAATAAGGATTTGCCAACTGTTAATAGGAAAGATACTAAATTTAATTATTATTATGATTTAATTTGGAAAGATTTAAGTGAAGATATCTAAAGAACAAATATTGTTTTTAAAAAAACACAAAAAAAACAAATTAGTTATTTTCTTTTGTCAGTTAGCAATCGTAATTACCTTTTTCCTATTATGGGAATTTTTAAGTAGAGCAGAAATCATTAATCCATTTATTTTTAGTAGACCTACAAAAGTAATTGTTGTTATTAAAAAAATGATAATTGATGGTAGTTTATTTAAGCATATATATGTTAGTGTTTATGAAACATTAATTGCTTTTTTTATAGGGTTGTTTCTAAGTATTATAGTTTCAGCTTTATTATATCTATATAAAAATTTATATAAAATTTTAGATCCATTTTTAACTTGCTTAAATTC
>UWSL01000042.1 GCA_900552975.1 uncultured Mycoplasmatota bacterium
TTAACTACTCTGTTCGGGATGGGAAGAGGTGTATCCACTTAGCAATCGTCACCAATGAATTAATAATACTATATTTTTTACAATTAATCAAGAGTAAGATTAGATATTTTCTTCATTTTTAATATTTTCTTTTTCATTTTCTTTTAATTTATTAAGATCATCAAACATCTTTTGCATAGTTTCATTACCATTTGTTAATTTTTTTATCGTCAAATCTTCAGCTTTATTATTAGCTAAACGCAAATTATTTTCACTGGATAACAATGCTTCTTTTGTTTTTTGCAAATGATCAATTGTCTTATCAATTTCATCTATTGCTTTCTTGAATTTTTCTGAAGCAAGACGATAATTACGACCAAAAGCACTTTTAAAATTATTCATATTTTCTTCAAAATTAGCAATATCTATATTTTGGTTTTGAACTATTTGTAACTCTTTTTTATATTCTAATGATTTTAACGACGCATTTCTTAAAAGAGTTATTAAAGGAATAAAAAATTGTGGTCTAATGACGTACATCTTAGGATATTTATGTGACACATCAACAATTCCATTATTATAATAGTCGTTGTCTATTTCCAACATTGAAACTAATACAGCATATTCACATTTTTTTTCTTTTCGATCTTTATCCAATTCTTTAAAGAAATCTTCATTTTTATGTTTGCTTGTGGTCTCTAATGATTCATTTTTCATTTCAAACATTATCGAAATTATTTCAGTCTCATCTTCATCATATTCTCTAAAAATAAAATCGCCTTTTGAACCCGTTTTGATATCGTTATCTTTTTCAAAATAAACATTTTTAAATAATGGTCTTAATTTATTAAATTCATTACTACAATGTTGTTCTAATGATTCACCAATCATCTTGGTCGATTGACGAGCTTTAAAATCTTTGTAATAAGCAATTTGTTCATCTTTATCTTTTATTTTTTCTTCATATTTTTCTTTTAAATTTTGTTCTTTGATTAATGATTCCTTTTTATCCATTTCCAACTTTGTATTAAGAGTTTCAATTTCTTTTTCTTTTTCACGTAATACATCTTTTAAAGCTAATTCTTTTTCGGTATCTTTTAATTTTATTTCACTTTTCAAACTAGTTATTTCAACATCTTTTTCACTTAATTCTTCACTATATTTTTTTTCAATTTTATTAGTTGTATCCAATTCACACATTTTTATTTCATTTTTTAAATTAGCTATTTCTAAATCTCTTTTACTTACTTCTGCTGCTAATTTTTTATCAGCTTCAACTGCTGCCAATTTCAAAGCTTCTTTTTGTAATATTGCATATTGTTCTTCTCTCAAATTAATTTCACGCATAAATTCTTTATCTTTAATCTGTTTAACAATTGACTCATAATCTTGTTCATCTATCTTAAAAGTTGTTCCACATTTAGGACATTTTATTTCATTCATTTTATTCCTCCTCATGCAATTATTATAACACACATTTGTTCGTTAATATCAACTAAAAAAGCTCAATTATATTGAGCTTTTTTACTATTTAAAATTATGATATATTATCCCTGTTTGAAGAGTATAACCTCTATATGTAGCCATTTCAGATACTGAAACAATTTGATAACCTTTATCTAATAAATCAGGAACTAAAATAGCTACTGCTTCTGCTGTCGATGTATAAATGGAATGCATCAATATTATTCGACCATCTAAATTACCATATTTATAAATTTCATTCAATGTTAAATCTTTATTACGATATTTCCAATCTAAACTATCAACATCCCAATTGATTATTGGCATATTTGCTAAAGCTTTAACAGTAGCATTAGCATTACCATATGGTGGACGCAATAATATTGGTTCTGTCCCTAATACTTTTTTAGAAGCTTCTCGACTTAATTTTAACTCTTGATTTATTGCATCGACACTTAATGTATTTAAATTTTTATGAGAATAAGTATGCGTCCCAACCTCTCCATTTAAAGCTTCTCTTTTAACAACGTCAGGATAACGAACAACTAAATTTCCTAAATCAAAAAATGTCGCATGAACTTTATATTTTTCTAAAGTATCTAATATCATTGGTGTTGATACAGGATTAGGACCATCATCAAAAGTTAATGCTACCATTGGCTTTTTCGGATCAATATTTCCTTGAGGAGAAACATTTAATTTAACTTCATGTTTTTCAATTTTCACTGAAGATAAACAGGAACTTACTATATAGGCTGGCTGACCATTATACAAAACTTGAGTCCAGCTACCACTTTCTCCTATTTTATCAATACTTTCACCATTTTTTAAAACACCCAATATATTAGAATTATTATTTGCATTATCTCTAATATTAACATCAGTAATTGCATAAACTTTTACTTTATTTATATTTTCATTATTCTTATTATTATCAACAATTTCATTATTACCATTATCTTCTTTATTTACTTTAATTAAATTTTTACTTTCAATATACCCTATCTTATCATTATAAAAAACAATACTCCATGAATTACTTCCCTGACTATAAACACTTATTAATTCGTCTTTACCAACTTTATCAATAATTTTACCATCCATTGATGGTTCACTATATAAGACACTATCTTTTAATATTTTATATTGTGCATTTATAACCTCATATTGTACTTCCTTATTAGTATTTGTATATTCACAAGTATCTTTTATATCTAGCTTTAAGTAATCCTTTAATTCACTCAATGAAATTTCTTTACCACTATTCAAAATAACTAAAATATCATTCTTTATAATATAAATAAAATCTTTTGTAAGAGTATCATCATATTCTTTTAATTTATTAAAATAATCACCTTTAAAAACATCACTTTTTTTTAATAAATTGCCATTAATCAAATTATAATTATAAACATTTGTTGTTTGTTCTAGGGTCTTTAAATCTTTATCTTCAACAACACTTTTAAAAACAACATTTAAAGTATAATTAAGACCTATATAGGTTTCATAATCAAGTAAATAGTAGCTACTATTACTATTTGTACTTTTATACTTAGTAACTTTATCATTAATCAGCTCATCAACTTTTTCTTGAATATCTTTATCTATTTTATCATTACCAATTACAGGATATTCTACCTTATAATAAATATTTTCTTTGGTTGCACTTTTAGTTTGTAATTTACCGATTTCTTTTGTTGTCGATACATTGTCAAAGTTATACTTATTAACAATATCTTTTACACTACTGGTTACATTATTTTTACTACTTTTTAAATACATATTTATTCCAAATAATAATCCTAGTACTAACAATAAAATTAATAAAGTCATTATTATTTTTTTACTTTTTAATATATTTTTCATCTTATCCACCTACATATATTATACTACAATTATCACTTCTTAATCTATTGAAGAACTATTTATTATTCTATTTACTATCATTTTACTATCAACAACATATATTTACACTTTAATAACACGACCATTCATAGCATTTCCAATGTACTTTACATAGTTAATTCCACTTCTTGGCTTATCAAACTCATAAATTCTTAATTTACTTTCAGTATAACTATCTAAAGTTGCAATGAATTTATACTTCACATCAAGTAAAGCTTCTTCCTTTGTATCATATTCATGAATCCCACGATATTTAAACCAAGCATTTTCAAACCAATAATATTTATTATTATCTTTAAAAATCAGGAAAGCATGGGCTGGTCCAACATCACTATCTTGGTACATAATAAAATAAGTTCTATTAGAAATATTCATTTTTGATATTAATTCTCTTTCATACTCAACTTGATCAAAACACAATCCTATCTTATTTTCTGCTACTTGATCAGAAGATTGCAAAACATAAATTGCTTTAAAATCATAACCACATTTAATATGCTTATTCTTATTCTTATCAATATAACCCAATCTTATTTTAGCCAATTCTTCAACTACTTTAACGTAAACTGAATCGTATTTTAATATTAACAAGCGTTCACTTTCCGTAGCAGTTGTAAAACCTAAACCTCTAAATAACTTCAAAGCTAGAACATTATCTTTATAAACCCATATATATAACTTTCTATTTTTTTCAATTAATTCATTTATAATTTGAGTTCCTATTCCTTGATTACGATATTCACTAAATAAATATAATTCATCTATCATAAAACCGTCTAAATAATTTATTAATGCATAAGCTCCTATTATTTTACTTTCAATATAAATAAGTTTATAATTTTTATAATTTTCTTGAATATTAAGCGAAATATTATTCTTGATTTTTATCTTCTCTTGATAAGCCAATTTTTTATCCATTACATCATCTATCATTGTAACCGATTTTATACTTGTTAGTATTTCAATATCTTTAAATTCAGCATCTTTTACTTTATAAAGCATATTACCACCTTCATTCTATACTAACAAAAATAGATAAAAAAAGATAGTTAAACAGAACTATCTATTTATTAACTTTTTTTAACTTTAGAGAAAGAACATCTTTTTCTGTCATTCCAAATACTACATCTCCATATCTTGAAGGTTTTGATGTTAATGTTAATTTAGTTCCTATTTTTAATTTAGCTTTAGACTTTTGTCCTCTATAATAGGCTTTTGCTTCATCATAAACAAAATTATCTCCATCAATTTCATCAATTTTTAAAACACCCTCAATACCATCAATTGTTTTAACAAAAATATTTTTATTATTTAAAAAAGTTATTCGACAAGTAAACTTCTCTCCAACATGATTATTCATGTATTTAATCATTTCTAATGTATCTGCATCTCTTTCTGCTAAATCTGCTTCACGTTCTTTTAAAGTTGCATGAGCTGCATACTCAGAAATAAATTTTTCATAATCAGCTATATTAGCATAGTCAAAAGTACCATTCTTTTGTAATTTTATATTATAATGTTGTACTAAATCAGGACCTCTTCTAATAGGACTAGTAAATTGAACATAAGATGATAAACCAAGTCCAAAATGTCCCAAATTTTCTGTATCATAACGAGCTCTATTCATTGATCTAATTAAAATATTAGCCACAATATCACGAGTTTCCATATCACTTATCTGTTTTAAAATTTCTTGAATAACTTTACTATTCACAAAGTTGGTAGTCGTTTTTACTTTTATGCCTCTTTTTTCTGTTGAGGTTTTTCGACCATCTATAATATCAATTCCATTTTTTCTTAATAAATCAAATACTTCAGCAACTTTTTCACTTTTTGGTTTTTCATGAACTCTATACACTGTTGGCACAGCTAAATAATTAGCTGCACATTCACCAGCTAAAAGCATAAAATTTTCAATAATTTTTCGTGAACGACTATTCTTTAAAGTATCAAACCTAATAGGATTTCCATCTTTATCATAACTTATTTTAATATCATTAGTTCCAAAATTTATATATCCTCTTTTTTCCTTAATTTTTTCAATCTTTTGTGCTAATTTATCAAGACACATAATACTATCTACAAAATCAACATATCCAACTGGTATTGCAGTATCTTCTTCCGATAAATTGCCTCTATTATTTTGACCTTCTATTACTTTATCAACATCTTCATAAACCATTGCTTTACTAGATTTTATAACACATTCTTTAAAATCATAATTAACTATTTCTGCTTCAGGATTCAACTCAACAATACAAGAAAACGCTAATCTATCTTCACCAGGATTCAAAGAACAAATTCCATTAGAAATAGAATGTGGTAACATAGCAATTACTGATTGAGACATATAAACACTAGTGCTTCTATTTAAAGCCTCATTCCAAAGTGCCATTCCAGGATGAATATAGTGAGAAACATCAGCAATATGAATAAAAACCATATAATTGCCATTTGATAATTTTTTTACCGATAACGCATCATCACGATCTTTAGTATCTTCACCATCTATCGAAAAAACAATATCTTTTCGACAATCCAATCTTCCTTGCATCTCTTCTTCCGTAACTTTAACTGGTAGTTTCTTAGCTTCTTCCAAAGCTAATTGAGAAAATTCAATATCAATATTATGTTCTAAAGCAATATCTTTAGTATCTCGATCAGGATCATCTTTATGTGAAGATAGTTCAATAAAATCAGCATAATGAACACCCTTTTTATTATCGTTTATTTGTACTTGAATACGATCGCCAACAACTAATCGTTCAATAACTGCTTCCTTTATAATTATTTTATGTTTTAATGTACTTCTAATTGGTTCTAAATAATAATTTCCTTTATCATCACTTTTAACTTCACATATTACTTTTCCATTTGCTCTTTTTAATATTTTATCAACATAATACGAAGTATAATCACCATTAGATGATATTTTTTTAGGACGCAAAATAACAGTATCACCACTTAAAGCTTCATTTAAAAATTCTTCTTTAATTTTACATTTGTGCTTTCCATCAGTAACAAAACCTTCACCATACTTATTTATTTTTATAATGCCATACACATACCCTAATTCAGCTGGTAATTTTCTATAACTCCACATACTATTATTTTTAGAACGATTATTAATATAGATTTGTCCTTCTTGTTCTAACTCACATAATAAATTCTTTAAATAATCATCATTCAAATATCCAATATTTTTTTGATTTCCTACAAAAATTTTTGATTTAATATCAGCTAATTTATAATTGCGATATTTCATTCCAGGATTATCAAGTAACTCTATTATTTGTTTTTTTATAATTTCATCTTTTAAATCCATAACCAAACCTCCTTGAATTATATATAACACAAAAAAAGTAAAATTACCAATTTAAATTACTAATTTTATGTTAATTCTTTCTTCAAGACTACTACACCTCTATTTTTACATGAATCTTTCCCTTCTGGACAATAACTTTCAGTTATACAACTTGGTCCTAAACCAGCAGCTAAGAGAGGTGACACTTCTCGGACATCGTCAACCATTTGATTAGCAATTTTTCTAATTGTCCACTGAGCTTTATTACAACATCTCATTTTAGAAAACCACAAAAGTTCACGTCCATTCATATTGGTATAAATATTACACATATTTCCAGACAAATAAAAATATATTAAATCTTCTTCTCTAACACCTTGACTTTTAAAATAATCCATCATTAATTTATTATTATTAAAAACTTCCATATATTCTTTTTCATGTTCTTTCATAATAGTTTTTGGTTTTACATAGTTACCAAGATTCCAAAGAGGTACAAAATCAGGAACTAATAAGGATTGCATTCTATGCCTAGTAATATGAGTTAAAGTAGCTAAATCAATTGGTATTTCAAATTCAAAATTTACTTGTTCCAATTCTCGGTTATTCTTACTATGTAATATAGCCTGCATAATTAAACTTTTGGTTTTATCATCCATTTTAGCCGTATAATTTAAAGCTTTTTCGTAACTCATTTGATACTTAGCTTGTAAAAAACTGCATATAATTTCGAAATCAGGACTATCTGTATTCTTATTTAAATGTACTTCATTTAAAACATTAGATTTGTTATATTGTATGTCATCGCCTTTTTGAATATCCATTTTTTCTAATAAAGTATCCACAAAGGCATACTTATCTTCATAATATTTCTTTTTTCCTTCTTCTTTTAACAAATTTTCTAAATAGGGTGAATTTTCACATATTATTTTTGCCAAATTTTTTCCCAATTCATTTAACTCCGTAATTTTAGACAATTTCCCATATAATAAATCACTTGTGATTCTAAGTAATTCATTAGCATCGCACCCCATTACAAAATTACTATAATAACAATAAGGCAAGACAAATCTACTATCTTCCACTGGTATTCCACAATCAACAAATTCACCATACTTTGCAAACAAACTTTTCATATATTTAATATAAGTATTTTGCAATTCTTCATTTCTTTCTAATATATTACCTTTTGCATCTTTAAAATCTGGAACATAAAAACCAACATTACGAAAATCTACATTTCGACGTGATTTAATTGTAAAAGAAGTCAACCTATAGCCTATCAAAGTTTGTTCAACAATTGGTGTCACATCTTCTAAAGCTAATACATAATAATCATGTTCAGCTATTGTTTTATGTCCATATCCAACAACATTAGTTGCTACTTTAACATTACTAGCATATTTTTTTCGCTTATTATAAACTTCTGACACTCTTCCTTCGGAACGTGATAACATTCCTGCAGTTGCCACAGCTTGAAGTCTTTTTTCATCCTTTATTTCTTTTAAAATAACTTCCATATCTGCAAGAAATTTCTCATAATTTAAAAGTATTTCTTGAGTACTATCTGTTAATTTTACCAATCTTTGTCCATTATCTTCAATAAACTCTATACTATATGAATTAGTATTATCACTAGTTAAACCATGTTCATTAAAATAATTTTTTATCTTTCTATCTATTACATCTTTGGTATCGTTTCCTAATAAAATTGTTTTCATAATAACACTCTCCCTTTTACCTTTTATCTCTACCATCTAAAATATATCATATAATTAGCGGAAGAAAAAGTGTATTTTGTACACATTAAAAAATAAAATTTTTATTGCCCTATTTTACGTTTATTTATTAACATTAATTGGACAAAATAAAACACTTTATTTACAAGATATGTTATACTTTTAAAGAGGTGATTTAATGAAATTCATTAAAGATTTAAAGGAAAAAGAATATCAAAAATTTTGGGAACAAACTACCAATAACCACTTTATGCAAAGTTATGAATGGGGCCAAGCATGTCAAAAAAATCGTGATCAAATACCTTATTACGTCGGTTTAATAGATGATAAAAAGAAACTTGTTGCAGGTGCTCTGCTATTAAAGAAAAAAACACCACTTAATATGTGTTATTTTTATGCCCCACGTGGTTATACTTTAGATTTTTCTAACAAACAAGTTTTAGCAGAATTTACAAAAGAAATTAAGAATTTTTTAAAAGAAGAAAATGCAATATATTTACGTATTGACCCTCCTATAATGTATCAAGAAATAAATACTGATGGAAATAAAATAGAAGGTGGAAAAAATAATTACAATATTTTTAATCATCTAATAAATTTAGGATACAAACATAAAGGTTTTAATAAATTGTACGAAGGAAATCAACCAAGATATACATTTAGAACATATTTTGAAAAATATAAAACTTTCGCTGACGTTGAAAAAAGTTTTTCTAAATCATACTCAAGACCAGTTAAGCGAAGTTATAACTATGATATTGAAATATACTTAAGTGATGAAGTAAAAACTTTTCATGATCTAATTAAAATTGTTTCATCTAAAGATGGATTTCATGAATACTCTTACGATTATTATAAAAATGTTTATGATGAATTTAGCAAAAGAAATCATATTAAAATATTTAATGCTCGTATTAATCCCACTAAACTAATCGAAAAATTTAAAAAAGAACTTTCTAAAGAAAAAAAAGAAGAACGTAAAATCAAAATTGAAAAAGATATTAAATATTTCGAAGAACTCGCTGAAAGTCATCCAAACGAATACACATGTGCTTCTCTAATTTGCACATATTCTAAAACAGGAGCATGGTCTTTATACATTGGAAATGACGAAACAGCAACATATACTGGGACAATCAATCGTCTTTATTATGAATTTATCAAAGATGCTTATGAAAATAATTATGAATACGCAGATTTATTTGGTGTAGTTGGTGACCCTCATACAAAATATAAAAACCTTGCCGGTATCTATGAATATAAAAGAAAAATTGGTGGTGACTACATTGAATTTATTGGCGAATTCGATTTAATCAATAAACCATTTTGGTATACCATTTTACCAGTTCTATTAAAAATATATCGTAACATAAAAAAATTATAGTTTATTTACTATAATTTTTTTAATATTTAAGGCATTCTATATTCTTTACATTCATTCCATCAAAAGTTATTTTAAAAATCATTGGAGCATCAAAATGACCATCGACAATAGTCTCATCTTTATAAGATAAAATAATTTCATCGTTATAATTATGACCTATATCACACCAAGCTGATAATAAACAAGTAATTGCCGTACTATGTGATACAATAGCAACTCTATTACCTGACTCAAACATTAAAACATTCTTTACAGCTTCAATCATTCTTTTTTTTGTTTGATTTAGAGATTCTCCACCATGTAATTTAAAGTCAAAATCGTGCGTTTGTTTACGATGAAACTCTAGCCAATCCATCGAACCTAAAACGCCAATTTTACGTTCTCCAAACCTATCATCAATATTAATAATAGTATTATTTTCCTGAGCAACATATTTAGCAGTACTCAAAGCACGTACATAATTTGAAGAATAAATAGCATCAATATTATGTAAATCATCTATTTTACTCATTGCTTCAGCTTTTTTCTCACCACTAACACTTAGTAAAGATTTTTCATTATAAATCTGCACTGTATCACTATTTTTTATATTTTTAAAATTAGATTTTGCACATGCTTCCGAATGCCTAATCAAATAAATTACTGTATCACTCATTAAAAAATCACCTCAAATAATCCAAAAGATACAAGCATCATTATTACTCCAGCCAATAAAACACCTGCCATTACTGCCATAGTAGTCTTCTTAAAATCTAAGTCCAAAATACTAGCAGCTAAAGTTCCAGTCCAAGCTCCAGTCCCAGGTAAAGGAATTCCAACAAACAAGAATAAAGCCCAATATAAACCTTTTCCAGCCTTTGCTTCCAAAGCTTTTCCACCTTTTTCCCCTTTTAATAAACACCATGTAAAAAATTTACCTATATATGCTTTATCCTTTCCCCATTCAAGGACACGTCTAGCAAACAAATAAATTATTGGAACCGGCAACATATTACCAACAATTGCAATAATAAATGATATCACCTTAGGTAAACCTAATCCAACGGCAATCGGAATAGCTCCTCTTAGTTCAATCAATGGAACCATCGATACTAAAAAAACAATTAAATATTTAACAAACATATTTTATCCTCCTAAAATTTTAAAATTATCATATTGAAACTTTCTATTTTAAAAATTAATGATACAAATGAAGTTGGAAATGAAGAATTTTTTTTATTATATCTTTCAATATTTAAATT
>UWSL01000043.1 GCA_900552975.1 uncultured Mycoplasmatota bacterium
TATGAAATTTTGTGGATATTTAAAAGATAAACTTTATGCACTTCTTCTATCACTAATTAGTTTTGGTATCGTATTGCTTATATTCTTTGCTTTCAAAATTGATAATGGTGTAATAATTGCCACAACATTTGTATTAATCATTTGGAGTTTATCGCTTTTATTAATTGATTATTTAAGAAAGAAAAAATTTTATACAGAATTAATTTCTAATATTGAGGCATTAGATAAAGGTTATTTAGTATTAGAAACTCTTGATAAACCAGTATTTTATGAAGGCGAATTATTACATCAAGCACTCTATGAAATTAATAAATCAATGAGTGAAAATGTTAAGAGAATAGAAGAACAATGGGATGACTTTAAAAACTATATAGAAATGTGGATCCATGAAGTAAAAATTCCATTAGCAACTTTAATATTGATTAGTAATAATCATAAAGATAAATTTGATAAAAAGACAAAATCACAACTAAAACGATTAGAGGATTATGTAGAGCAAGTATTATATTATGCAAGAAGTGAGAATGCAGAAAAAGATTATTTGATAAAAGATACAGAATTATCAAAAGTAATAAAAAATGTAGGTCTTAAAAACATGGATGACCTACTAGAAAATAAAGTTGATTATAATGTTGAAAATGTTAATGTTAAAGTCTTAACCGATTCTAAATGGTTAGAATTTATATTAGGTCAAATTATTAATAATTGTATTAAATATAAAAGAGATATTAATAATTCTTACATCAAAATATCTGTAAGAGATGAAAAATATAAAACTACACTTATAATTGAAGATAATGGCATAGGAATAAAAGCTTCTGATTTAAAGCAAGTATTTGATAAGTCCTTTACAGGAGAAAATGGAAGAAATACAAGTAAATCAACTGGTATGGGATTATTTATTGCTAAAAATATGTGTAGTAAACTAGGGCATAAAATAAATATTGAATCAAAAGAAAATGAATATACACGAGTATATATAACATTTGCAAAAGACAAATATTACGAAGTTTTAAAGTAATATTACAAAATTGTAATGTTTTGTAATATTGAACGAACGACAAAATAATATTTTTAATTTATTATTATTTATGGAAGGAGAAATTATATGGAAAATATTTTAAAAGTTGACAAAATTGAAAAATACTATGGTAGTCGTTCATCTTTAACAAAGGCGATTGATAATTTATCATTTGAAGTTGATAAAGGAGAATTTGTTGCTATCATGGGAGCATCTGGATCAGGTAAAACTACTCTTTTAAATGTTATTTCTACTATTGATAGAGTAACATCTGGGCATATTTATGTTGGTGGTGAAGATATAACAAAATTAAAAGGGAACCAACTTAATAAATTTAGAAGAGAAGAATTGGGATTTATCTTTCAGGATTTTAACTTGTTAGATACTTTAACTGCCTATGAAAATATTGCACTTGCTCTATCTATTCAAAATGCTAATGTATCAGAAATTGAAGAAAAGATAAAGAAAGTTGCTGATGAATTAGATATTAAAGATATCTTAAAGAAATATCCCTATCAAATGAGTGGAGGACAAAAACAAAGAGTTGCATCTGCTAGAGCAATTATTACCGATCCAAAGTTAATACTTGCAGATGAGCCAACAGGAGCATTAGATTCTAAATCTGCTAAAATGTTACTTGAAAAATTTAATCATTTAAACGAAGAACTTTCAGCAACAATTCTTATGGTAACTCATGATGCTTTTACTGCCTCTTATGCACAAAGAGTGGTCTTTATCAAAGATGGTAAAATTTTTAAAGAGATTCATAAAGGTAATGATTCTAGGAAAGAATTTTTTGATAAGATTATTGATGTAGTAACATTACTTGGTGGCGATTTAAATGATGCTTTGTAAATTATCAATAAAAAACATTAAGAAAAGTATGAAAGACTATGCCATCTACTTTTTTACTTTAATTCTTGGTGTAGCAATATTTTATGTATTTAATGCACTTGGCTCACAAACAGTAATGTTAGATGTATCATCATCTGCTGAAGAATTAATTGAACTTATGATGACAATGTTATCTGGAGTTAGTGTATTTGTGTCATTTATACTAGGATTTTTGATTATATATGCTTCAAGATTTTTAATAAAAAGAAGAAATAAAGAATTTGGTATTTATTTAACTCTTGGTATGAGTAAAAGAAAAATATCTATGATTCTATTCTTTGAAACACTATTTATTGGAATTATCTCATTAGCAGTAGGTCTTGGAATAGGTATTATTCTATCCCAATTAATGAGTTTAGTAGTTGCTAATATGTTTGAAGCAAATCTTACAAAATTCGCATTTGT
Organism: uncultured Mycoplasmatota bacterium; assembly: GCA_900552975.1. Taxonomy (GTDB): domain Bacteria; phylum Bacillota_I; class Bacilli_A; order RF39; family UBA660; genus Coprovivens. The sequence continues at coordinate 2,321 of UWSL01000043.1, forward strand.
ATTTTCTAAAGCATCTTGCATTAAAACTATAATTTACTTTGGAATTATGTACTTACTTGTAATGATTTTTAATACTTATAGTGTAAGTAAATGTAAGTTAATAGATTTATTAAATGGTGCAAAAAAAAGTGAAAAAATTAAACTTAAAAATCCAATTTTATGTATAATTATTTTTATTATTTCATGCTTAGTTTTGGGTAAAGCATATCACATGGTAACAGTTGAGTTTCTTACTTTACACGATGTTAAAGATATATTAAAACCAATAGTAATGGGAGCAGTATCAACATTCTTTATTTTTTGGTCTTTATCAGGACTTATTTTAAGAATTGCTATGAGTATAAAGAAATTTTATTATAAAGGATTAAATAGTTTTACTTTAAGACAGTTTAGTAGCAAGATCAATACAACAGTTTTTTCAACAACAATTATTTGTTTAATGTTATTTATTACAATATGTTTATTATCTGCTTGTCTAACAATGAAAAATTCAATGAATGCTAACATAAGAGAACTAGCACCTGCTGATTTTGAATTTACAATTAATATGAACATGGATAAATACTATGATAGTTTTAGAAATTATGGTTATAATGATAATCAAATTAAAAATTCTCATTATACTGCATTAGAAATGTTTGATGTATTCAATTATGATATTACTAAAGATATAAAGGAATATATTGAAATTAATACTTATGCAACACCAGACTTAACTATGAATCAAACTCTAGGATCGAAACTAGTTGAAGTAAGAACAAGTTTTCCTTTTTTGAAGTATGATACAAAAGAATCAATAATGAAAATAAGCGATTATAATAAAGTGGCTAGGTTTTATGGAAATGAAGAATATTCTCTTAAAGATGATGAATATATGATAGTTGCAGATTTTAAATCAATGGTTGAAATTAGGAATATTGCTTTAAAAAATGGAGAACAAATCAATTTGTTTGGTCATACATTAAAACCAAAATATGATTCTTGTCGAGATGGTTTTCTAGAAATGTCTAGTAATCATATTAATACAGGAATTATATTAGTTCCTGATAATGTCATAGATGAAAATTATTTAATTCAAAATCATCTTATAGGTAATTATATTGCTACTGATAAAGAAGAAATCATAAAAATAGAAGATAATATTAATAAACTAGCAAAAAATCCAAAAGCAAACGATTATTTACTTCCTAGTGGTTCTACTAAGTTATCTATCAAAGAGGCAACAACTGGATTATCAGCAATGGTAACATTTATTGGGTTATATTTGGGAGTTATCTTTCTAATTAGTAGTGCAGCAATACTAGGATTAAAAGAATTATCTGAAAGTAGTGATAATAAACAAAGATTTAGAATGTTAAGAAAAATTGGTACAGATGAAAAGATGATTAATAAAGCATTATTTAGACAAATTGCAGTATTCTTTATGCTACCATTAATATTGGCTCTAATCCATTCTGTATTTGGAATCATGTTTGCTATGAAAATTTTAGAGGTATTTGGTAATGAACAATTATTACCATCAATTATAATGACTGCTATATTTATAGTCGTTATATATGGAGGATATTTCTTAATTACTTATTATTGCAGTAAAAATATTATTAAAGAGCGATACTAATGGAATATAAAGAAAAATTATCAGTATTAGAAGTACAATACGATGAACTTCCCGAAAAAGTGCAATCTAAATATTTTAATAAATAATAAAGATAGATTTTGGATAGTCTATCTTTTTTTAATATAAAAAATAACCTATTCAACTTAGGTTACTTCTTCTTTTCATCAATTCTATTAAATGTAGTTCTATGAGTTTTATCGTATTTTAGTAAATCTGATGCAGTCATTTTTAACTTACGATCAATATTTTTGTTCATACCTTCTGCTATTTTATCAAGCATTTCAATTGTAGGTTTTCTTTTACAATTTTCTAATTCATTTATATAAACTAAATTACTTCCAACTTTCTCAGCAAACTTTTCTTGAGATAAGTTATATTTTTGTCTATAATATTTTAAATTCATTGATAGTATTTCACGACTATTATTCATAAAATCTTACCTCACTTTCTACAATTTATTTTATACAAGTGTTAAATAATTGTCTTTTGCACAACTGTTTAAGGTAAAAGTGTTGATTTTTTATAAAAATCGGTTATCATATTAATGTATGTAGTAAATCTTAAATAGTTTGGTGGTGAAATAAAATGAGTATTAAAAAAACAATAAGTATATTGGGAGCATTTATATTTCTAGTATTCCTAATTAAAGGATTATATTTTGATACAAATTTAGGATATACCTTAGAAGCATCTCCTTTTTCAATGACAGGATGTCCATTGTTTATCGAATCATTATTATCAGTTGCAGTATTGCCTTTTTTAGTATATGCAATGATAGAAGAATCATGCGACAAAGTTATTAATCGTTTCAGTAAAAAAATCAATGCTAATTAAAAATAGTAAAGAAATATTTTATGAAAGTATTTCTTTCTTTTAATAATTGTGTATAATAATAGTAAATTAAGTTTTGAGGTGCATTATGAGAGTAGTTAATAAAAATGTAGAATCAAAAAGGGATATCATAAGTGAATTAAAAAATATTAAAGTTAATTCAACAAATAAACATAAAGAAATAGAATTAGATTCTTATATAGTAAGTATTGTTATGATAATTATTACTTCTAATGCTAGTAATCTTAATAAAAATGAATATGTTGTATATATGCTTATTCAAGATAAAAAAACAGATGATTTATATGGGAAATTTAATTTAAAAACATTCTTTGATGAAGAAGATGCTAATGCTTATTATGATAAGATGATACTTGAAGCATCTACTTTCTCTAAAGAAAAAATTGAAGATTTAGTGCGAGATTTATAATTAATAAAAAAAAGAAAAAAAAAGAAAAAAAAAGAAAAAAAAGAAAAATTTAATCATTGACTTATAAAAGTCAAGTGGTAAAATATAGTAAAATCGATGAATTGTATCGAAAGAAACAAGTCATCTTTTTTTATTGTTAGTTTTTTTGATAAAAGCCATTGACAATAATAAATAAAAATATTAGAATAATAGCCAATATTTGGAAAAAGAAAAATTTTTGTTATGTGTGAAGTGATTGTGGTAGTATTTGATGACTTCACCTTAAGGTAAGGTGATAACTATGCAAAATCATAAATCTTATTTTAGTATTTATAACTTAAATTTAGTTTCTCTAAAAAACAAGGAGATACTTATATAGGGTTAAATTCCCCTTATAAGCATCTCCTTTTCTATTGGCTACATTCAAGTTGGAGGGTTAAAATGAATAACACAATACAAGAAAAAGAAGATATATTGGATAATGAACTATTATCTAAATTTGATTTATTAGACTATGATATAGAAAGAACTTTCTATCGTGTCTGTATGTTTATGAAAAAATATAGAAAATTAAAAAGTAAAAATTATTGTGAAATGCCTATAAAAATTACTAGTACCTATAAATATATTTTTGTTGATGAAAGAACAAAAGGTATTAATGATTACACTAAATTAGATGCATTTATAGATAATGATACAGAATATCAAACATTATCCAAAAAGATTTGCTCTATAACTAAGCACTTTAGTCAAGAAGAATTAATTTATTATACAATTTGTTTATATAGACAAGAACCAGAGTATAGAGCTTATAAAGAGATTGGATGCTCTTATTGTGGGTTGTTGCCAATCAAGAAAAGTTGTATTGTGAAATTTGCTTGTGCTTTGGATATAGAAGTTTATAATGATAATGAAGGATTCATTGACCCTAACGAAGAAGAAAAATTTAAAATATTTATAAAAGAATTTAAGTTGTAGAAATGCAACTTTTTTTATTACATTAAAGGAGGTGGTTTTATGATTGCGTAAATGGTAATTCTTAATGATTTGACAAAAGTTTTTAGGTAGTATATCATTCAAACAAAGGTGATGTTATGAAATTAAAAATGTTTAAAATTATCATTATTGCTATAATAGTGATATTAACTACTACTTTTATCTTTATTGGTAAAATCAATTCTAGTAAGAATAACTTATCAAAAAATTCTACTAGCAATACAGAATCCAAAGAAAAAGTAAAACAAAAAAATATTCCAGAAAAAACAGAAAATCAAAAAGAATTACCAAAAGAGAAAAATGAAAGTGTCGATGTTGTAGAAAGCCCTAAGGAAGATATAAAAGAAAATAAAGTATCTTCTAACACTTCTACAACTTCCACTACATCAAATAATTCAAATGAAATAAAACAAAATAATAATCAGCAAAATCAATCACAATCTAATAATAATCAAATTAAAGAAGATCCAGCAAAAGAAAATAATAATTCTTATATAGGTGTTCCTAATCCAAATGATTTTAATTATTCTTTTCATAAAGGCAAAATTGAATATAGTTCTATGGATGCTTGTCTATCTGCTAGTGAAAGAATCTCTTTGAAAGATACAGTTGATATTATTAATAGTTGGTGTATGGATGTTGTTGATGGTCAAGGTACAGTTTTAGGTGAATATTTATATATTAATTGTTCATCTGGAAATTGTAATAAGTATAAAGATTAGATATTCTAGTCTTTTTTATTTTGGAGGAAAAAATGAAAATATTATTATTTATTGGGATTGCACTATTAATTTTACTAGTGCTTTTTTTATGGTCTGCTTGTGCCTTATCAAGTAAAATTTCACGAGAGGAGGAAAAGATTGAAAGTGAAAAATAAAATAAAGAATTTTTTGTTGCTACTTGGTGTGATAGTTGGATGTATTTCTACTACCTCGGTTTACGCCCAAGGAGCTACTTTAACAATGAATAAGTCTGGTTACTTTTGGACAAGAACTAGTCCAAATGAATCAGCTCATAGTTGGTATACTCAAGATTATTATTTTGGTGATCGTGTTGCTTATTGTATCGAACCTGGCGTTCCAGAGGGAACTAATAATTATACAGTTGGTGATATGTCTAATACCAATTATTCTAATGAACAAAAATTAAAAATGTTACTAATTGCTTATTATGGTTATGATTATCCAAATCATCAAACATTAAATTATAGATTAGCAACTCAAGCCCTTTTATGGGAACAGGCAGGAAGTTATAATATTTCTTACTCTACTCAAAGATGGGGAGCAGGAACAAACATGGATGTATCTGCTGAAAAAAATACAATTATGAATTTAGTTAATAGTCATTATGTAAAACCATCTTTCAATGGTCAAACAATTACTATGAAAGTTGGGGATAAAATAACATTAACTGATACTAACAATGTATTATCAAATTATGATGTAATAATGAGTAATAATGCTGAATATCAAGTTAATGGCAACACTATTACTATTCGTGCTACTAATGTTGGTAATATTACTATGCAATTCAAGAAAAAAATGTACACTACAAGACAATATCTTGTTTATTATGGCAATGGCATTCAAACAATGTTATCTTCTGGAGCCGTTGATCCAGTTTATGCATCTTTAAATATCAAATCTGAGGGAGGAAAAATTGACTTTACTAAATATGATAAAGACAATAATTCTACTAAACCACAAGGCGAAGCAACTTTAAATGGTGCAGTATATGGCGTTTATGATAAAAAGACAGATGCATTAGTTGGTAAAACAACTACTGATAGTAATGGCTATGCAAAAATAGAACATTTACCTTATTTTGGAGATTTCTATTTACAAGAAATAAGCCCTAGTAAAGGTTATCAATTAGATACTACTAAATATTATTTTACTAGTTCTTTAGATAATATTGATAACTATGTTATTGTAAAAGAAAAAGTAATAAATCGTGATGTTGAACTCACAAAAGTTTATGCTACTGATAAATCAAAAATAATGACACCAGAGCCTAATGTAGAGTTTGGTTTTTATAATAGTAAAGGCGAACTTTATAAAACTGGAAAAACTGATAAAAATGGTAAGTTAAATATTAATTTAGTATATGGAACTTATACAGTAAAGCAATTAACCACTTCTAAAGATACTACTAAGGTAGATGACTTTACAATTAAGGTTTATGAAATGGGAGAAAAAATTTACTACACTATCTCTAATGCTGAAATAACAGCTAAATTAAAAGTTGTTAAAATTGATAAAGATACTAAACAAATTATTGCTAGAAAAAATATTAAATTTAGAATCTATAATGTTGATACTAAGGAATATGTCAAACAAACAATAACTTATCCAACTGCTAAAACTATTGATGTTTTTGAAACTGATTCTAATGGTATTTTAATCACACCTTATCCATTAAAAGCAGGTACTTATTATTTAGAAGAAGTAGATCAAAAAATTGATGGTTACTTATGGAATAAAAATTCTGTTGAATTTAAAATTGGTGAAGATTCTAAATTAATTAACGATGAAGAATTTGGAATCTTATTTGAAGTCAAGTTTGAAAATAAAGCAGTTAAAGGTAGCCTAGAACTAACTAAAACTGGCGAAGAAGTAGAATTAACTGATAATGGATATATTTATACTAAAGTTAACTTAAAAGGCGTTAAAATCGGCTTATATGCTAGAGAGAATATATATGATGCTCTTGGTAATTTAAAATACAAAAAAGGTACACTAGTAAAAGAATTAATTACTGATGAAAATGGTTATATTAAGGTAGATGATTTATATTTAGGAAAATACTATTTACAAGAAATTGAAACAGTAAATAACCATGTGTTGGATAAAACTAAATATAATTTCAATCTTGAATATAAAGATCAATATACAGAAGTAATTAATTACAAAACTACCTTAGAAAATCATTTACCAAAAGGTATTTTAGAATTTACTAAATCTGATTATTCAAATAGTAAGACTTTACCTAACACCTTAATTGAAATTTACAATGAAAATGATGAGTTAGTTTATTCTGGTCGTACTGATGAAAATGGTAAAATCATTATTGATAAATTACCAGTTGGTAAATACTACATTCTAGAAAAAGAAGCACCAGAGGGATACAAAATAAATGAAGAAAAAATGTATTTTGAAATTACCGAAGATGGACAAGTTGTTAAATGTAATATGTTAGATGAAGCATACGAAGTTCCAAATACTGGTTTAAGTAATATTAATTATGAACTAATTGGAAGTTTAGTTTTAATTGTATCTGGACTAGGATTATTCTTATATGGTACAAAGAAAAGAAAATAAGAAGTTTAATCTTATTAAATTAATTGGATTACTACTTTTTACTTGTGGTATGTTTATGATTGTTTATAATTATTCTACTAAAGTAAAATTAGATGAAAATAATGATACTAAAATAGAAGAATTTTTTGATGATGATAATACTTCGCAAGTAGAAGAACCAAAAGAAGATAAGCAAGAAAATACTACTACTTCCAAAGTTACTAATTATAATTATATTGCTGTTTTAGAAATTCCATCTATAAATTTAAAACGAGGTTTAGTAGATCCTAGTAGTAAATACAATAATGTTAATTATAATATTCAAATTATAGATAAATCTTCTATGCCAGATGTTGTTAATGGTAACTTAGTTCTTGCTAGTCATAACGGAGCTAGTTATATTTCTTTCTTTAAAAATTTATATAAACTAAATAATGATGATAAAATTTATGTTTATTATAATGGTTATAAATATGAATATTCTATAAGTAAAATATATGATACCAGTAAAGATGGTCATATTGAGGTTTATAGAGATAATCAAAAAACTACTATAACTTTAATTACTTGCAAGAAAAATACAAAAGATACTCAAACGGTTTATATTGGTTATTTAACAAATAAGGTGGCTTATTAATACTAGGAGTGATATTGAATACCCAAAATATTTAATTCGTGTATTACTCCTAGTTTTGTCATCTTAGATTTTTCTTTAACACATTTAGAAAAATTGATTTATGGAGAAATATCAGCACTATGTAATAATAAAGGCTATTGTTATGCTACTAATAATTATTTAAGTAAAGTAAATAATGTTAGTGAAAGAACAATTAGAACTTGTATAAGTAATTTACATAGTAAGGGTTATATCAAGGTAATAATTGATAGAAAAGAAAAAAATAATAGTAAAAGCAAAAACAAATACAACAATTTCAGAAATAGCAAAAAAACAAATAGAAGAAAGTAAATATCCAGTAGTTGGAGCAATATTTAATAATGAATATAAAAACTTAGATGATGAATTACAAGAAGATGGAACATTAGAATTAATTAATATAAATTCAAAAGAAGGAATGAAAATATATAGAAGAACACTTACATATATAATGGGAATGGCATTTTGGAAATTATATCCAGAAGCACGTGTTGTTGTAAATTATCAATTAACAAATGCAATGTATTGCAATTTAGAGAACATGAAAGTAACAGAAGAAATGTTATATAATGTTCAAGAAGAAATGAAAAGAATAGTTGAAAAAGACTTAAAAATAGAAAAAAGAACAATGACAAGAGAAGAAGCGGGAAAATTTTATGAAAAAAATAATACAGGAAAAGGCAGATTACAATATGATTTAGCTACAAATGAAAAAATAAATATGTCATATTGTGAAGATTATTTTAACTATTTTTATGAAATTATAGCAACACATACAGGTGTAACAAAAATATTTGAACTAAAAAAATATTATGATGGATT
>UWSL01000044.1 GCA_900552975.1 uncultured Mycoplasmatota bacterium
GATCCAGGACACAAAGATCCCAACCACGAGGAGGAAAAAAGAACAGTAAAATGGGAAAAAGTAAAGTAAAAATAATAGGAATAATATTTTCGTTAATATTAGTTGTTTTTCAAGTATGGTTAGATTTAAAAATGCCGGACTACATGAGTGCTATTACGAAACTTGTTCAAACCGAAGGTAGTTTAATGAGTGATATAATTACGCAAGGTGTTTATATGTTACTTTGTGCAGCTGGTTCGTTGGTAGCTTCAATTATAGTTTGTTATTTAGCAGCGAATATAGCTTCAAGTTTTGCAACAACGATTAGAAAGAAACTATTTAGAAAAATTCAAGAGTATGGAACAGAAGAAATTAAGAAGTTTTCAACTAGTAGTTTAATTACAAGAACAACTAATGATATAACACAAGTTGATATGATTATTGGACTTGGATTACAAATGTTAGTGAAAGCACCAATAATGGCCGTATGGGCTATTGCTAAGATATTAAATAAAGGCTTAGAATGGAGTGTTTTAACTGGTTGTTGTGTTGGTGTTTTATTGTTAACTGTTTCTATTATTTTAATTATTGTTTTACCAAGATTTGAAAAAGTACAAAAATTAATAGATAGAATAAATGCTTTGACACGCGAAAATTTAACTGGTATTAGAGTTATTAGGGCTTTTAATGCAGAAAAATTTCAGTCTGGTCGTTTTGAAGAAGCTAATAAGGCACTTACAAATCAACAATTATTTAACCAAAGGGTATTTTCAGTAATGAGTCCTGTTATGAATTTGGTTATGCATGGTCTAACTTTGGGAATTTATATTATAGGATCTTTCTTAATTATGAAAGCAGGTATGGTTCAAAAAATTACATTGTTTAGTAATATGGTTGTTTTCTCAAGTTATGGAATGCAAGTAATTATGTCATTTTTGATGTTAGCAATGATTTTTATGATGGTGCCAAGAGCCCAGATATCTGCTCGTCGTATTAATGAAGTCTTGGATGCTGAAGTTTCGATTGTTGAAGGTGACTTTGATGGTGAAACAAAAGAAGTAGGAACAATTGAATTTAAAAATGTTTCGTTTAAATACCCTGATGCTGATGAATACTTATTAAAAGATATTTCATTTAAAGTAAAGAAGGGTGAAACTATTGCATTTATTGGTTCAACCGGAAGTGGTAAATCAAGCTTAATTAATTTAATTCCGCGTTTTTATGATGCAACTGATGGTGAAGTTTTAGTAGATGGTGTAAATGTTAAAGAATATAAACAAGAAGCTCTAAATAATAAAATTGGTTATGTTCCTCAAAAAGCTGTAATGTTTACTGGAACAGTTGCTTCTAATGTTTCATATGGTGATAATGGCAAGAAAAAAGCTGATATGGATGAAATAAAAGAAGCAATAAGAGTTGCACAGGGAACAGACTTTGTAACGAAAATGGAAGGTGATTATGAAGCTCATATTGCTAGAGGAGGAACAAATGTTTCTGGAGGTCAAAAGCAAAGATTAGCAATAGCTCGTGCTATAGCAAGAAATCCTGAAATATATATTTTTGACGATTCTTTTTCTGCACTTGATTATAAAACAGATGCTGTTTTGAGAAAAGAATTAAAGAAACATACGAAGGATGCTACAAGTGTCATAGTAGCACAAAGAATTGGAACAATTATGAATGCTGATAAAATAATTGTTTTAGATAAAGGTTTATGTGTTGGAATTGGAACGCATAAAGAATTGTTAAAAAATTGTTCTGTGTATAAGGAGATTGCTTTATCACAGTTAAGTGAGGAGGAATTGAAAGATGCCTAGACCAGGAGGACCTCGAGTACAAGAAAAATCAAAAGATTTTTTCGGCTCAATGAAAAGACTTTTAAAAAATTTAAATCCTTGGAAATATTTTTTAGGAATTGCTTTGGTATTAGCAATGGTAAGCTCTATTTTGGCATTAATTGCTCCAAATAAATTATCTGATTTTGCAGATTTAATTGGAGATGGTTTAGTTCCTAAAACAGAAAAATTTACAGAAATAAATCAAGCAATTTATAGTAATTTAACCGAAGAAAAAATTCAAGTGAAAATGGGAAAGATGGTTCTTTCTTCAAGTATAAGTCCTAAAGATCAAAATGAATTTAAAGAGATTATGGTGAAGATGTCAAACTCATCTTCAGAAGAAAAAACTAAATTATTTGCATCAATTCCAAAGAGTATATTAACTTATTTATTAGAAGATGTTAAAGTTGATGGTGTAACAATTAGTGTTGATGATCAATTAGCGATGCTTGATTTGGTTTCAGAGATGGGTGATGAAACTGGAACTGATAAAGCACTAGAATTAATGGATAAGTTACCTAAATCTGTTTATAAAATAATCGAGCCAGAAATGAATATGACTAAAATTAAGAGATTATCTATTTTAATGGCAATGATATATATCATTAGTGCTTTATTTTCATTTATTCAGTCTTTTATAATGTCAACGATATCTAATAGATTTGCTCAAAAACTTAGAACGAGTATTACGACTAAAATTAATAAATTGCCACTACGTTATTTTGATACACATGAAACAGGGGATGTTTTATCAAGAGTTACTAATGATGTTGATACAATATCACAAAACTTAAATAATAGTTTAGCTACTTTAGTATCAAGTTTAACTTTGTTTGTTGGTTCAATTATTATGATGTTTGTCACAAATGCAACAATGGCAATAACTGCAATTTTAGCAAGTGTAATTGGGTTTGCTCTAATGTTTGTGATACTTGGAAAATCACAAAAATACTTTGCTAAGAATCAAGAAGCTTTAGGTGATCTTAATGGTTATATTGAAGAAATTTATTCAGGACATAATGTCGTAAAAGCTTATAATGGTTCTAAAGAAGCTATTGAAAAATTTGATAATCTTAATAATGAATTGTTTGAAGCAAAAAGAAAAAGTATTTTCTTATCTGGAACAATGCAACCTATAATGGGCTTTGTTGGTAATTTAGGTTATGTAGCAGTTTGTATTGTTGGAGCTTTATTAGCGATGAATGGGCATATAACATTTGGTGTTATTGTTGCTTTTATGATATATGTTAGACTATTTACTAATCCATTATCACAAATAGCACAAGCTATGACGAGCTTGCAATCAACAGCAGCAGCATCAGAAAGAGTATTTGAATTCTTAGATGAAAGAGAAATGAGTAACCAAGAGAATATTAGTAAACGTTTAAGTCCAGGTAAAGTAAAAGGTAATATTAGCTTTAAACATGTTAAATTTGGTTATGATAAAAAAAGAACAATTATTAAAGACTTTAGTGTTGATGTAAAACCAGGTCAAAAGGTAGCAATCGTCGGACCAACAGGAGCTGGTAAAACAACAATGGTTAATTTATTGATGAAGTTTTATGAAATAAATGATGGTGATATTATAATAGATGGTGTTTCTACTAAAGAATTATCACGTGAAAATATTCATGAATTATTCTGTATGGTATTACAAGATACTTGGTTATTTGAAGGTAATGTTAGAGATAATATTAAATTTAATAAGAAAAATATTACGGATCGTGAAATTTGGGAGGCTTTACGAACAGTAGGAGTTGATCATTTTGTTAGTACTTTACCAGGTGGTTTGGATGCTAAAATAGGTGATACAGACACTGTTAGTCAAGGTCAAAAGCAATTGTTTACGATAGCACGTGGTATGCTAGAAGACGCACCATTCTTAATTTTAGATGAAGCAACAAGTAATGTTGATACTCGTACTGAAGAGTTAGTTCAAAAAGCAATGGATAAATTAACAATTGGTCGAACTTCATTTATTATTGCTCATAGGTTATCAACAATTAAAAATGCTGATTTAATTTTAGTAATGAATGAAGGAAATATTATAGAACAAGGAACTCATGATGAATTGATGAAAAAAGGTGGCTTTTATGAGAAACTTTATAATAGTCAATTTGAAAAGGTCAGTTAAAGATAGTGAATACTATCTTTTTTGATTGTTTAAAGTTAAAAAAATATGAAATTAGGTAAATTTGAAATAATTGTATTTTAAAGTGTATGAGTAGTTAAACTTTGTCTTTTATTTTATAAAGAATCAAAATATGTTATAATGATAATAATAGACGAGTGGGAACTGATATGAAGATAAAAAGGATGCTAATTATTGCTATTTGTATTTTATTATTTCCTTTAGTTGTCTTAGCTGTTGAAGGAAATAGTGGAGTAGTTTCAACTAATAATAGAGTTGGAGAATTTTCAATTGGAAAAATGACTTTTTCTAATTTGAGTTTTACGACGTTTGTTAATTATAATAATACTGTTTATGGTGGGTATGAAATAAATGGAATTCTACACAATTATTATGCTAAAGATGTAGAAGTAGAAACTACATTAACTTTATATGATATTAATAAAGATATTTTAGAAACAATAGATAATAAAGAAGAAGTACTTGCTAATAATGACTTTTATTATAATGTTGGAAATGAAATAAATCCAACAATAAAAAAATATTCTATAGATAGTGTTAAATATTATAATGTTACAATAAAAATTTTGACGGATGTTAGTGAAAAGAAAGAAAAGAAAAATAATAATAATTATGAAATTGAAGAATTTAAAACGACTATACTAGTTAATAAAGATAATAAAATTAATTATGATGAAAATATATCAGTTAAATTTAAAAATGATATGCCTTATTTTTATAGAAAAATATTTGTTAATAATAAAGTTTTATATTATAACAATCAATTAGCTAGATTAAGTGGAATATCCAGCAGTGAAAAGATAACGACTACTTTAGAAAAAGGCTATAAAGTATTAAAATTATCTAATGATACTAGTTATATTGATATGAAGAACTTTAATATTAAATATACTTATGATCTAGGTGATGATTTTAATAGAAGAAAGGACAAGCTATATATTAATATTATAGTTAATACCTTTGATATAGTAATAAATAAAATAAATTTTGAAATACAGTTACCTGAAGACTTAGAAAATGAAAATATTAAATTTGTTTCTTTGAAAAATGATATTACTAAAAAAGTAAGTTATCAAGTTATAGGTAATAAAATTATTGGCAGTATAGGTAGCTTGAATGAAAATGAAAATTTGAGTTTGCTGATAGATTTAAAAGATGGATATTTTAATAAGAGTAGTACTATATATGATAAGTCTATGTTACTATTGATTTTTGGTCCGAGCATAGGAATGATAATAGCATTATTATTAACTTTGTTATTATTAAGAATTAAAAAAATTAATAAAAGAGTTAAATTAGATAAAATAATGAAATTAAATTCATTAAAAATAAGTTATATTTATAATGAAAAGATAAGTAATAAAGATGTAACTTGTTTATTATTAGAACTTGCCAATGAAGGCTATTTAAAAATAAAAGAAATAAAAGATGATTCTTTTGAAATTATTAATGTAAAAAAATATGATGGTAACGATGAAATAAAAAGAATTTTATTGGATAGTTTATTTAAAAATGATAAAAAAATAACAGAACTGCAATTACATGAAGATAATGAAGATATTACTGAAACGATAAATAAATATGTTGTAGAATTTTGGTCTTCAATACGTAACAATTATTTTAACAAGTATATTTATTTACTTATTTTGGCAATTATTATTTTTGCAATTATAAATTTTAAACCACTATTAATGTATGATGAAGATATGATATTTGTTGGAAGTATTTTGGGAGTGGTATGTTTAATTGCTTTTATTGTAGTTTTATTTAGTAAATATAAAACAATCGAGAAGTCTTTAGCTATATTATGTATAAATATTTTCTTTATTGGTGATTTGTATATCTATGTTGGTCCAGCTATTTTGATTCATCCACTTTATTTTGTCTGTTATATAATAGGTGTAATTGACGTAGCAACATTATTATATTTATATAAAATTGTACCAAAAAGAACTTTTAAGGCTGATATAGAAATGGCAAACATTAGACGTTTTAAATTAAAATTAGAAAAAAATAATTTGGTGACATTAAATAAAGCTTTTAAAGTAGATGATTGTTATATGATGGTTTGGCCATATGCTAATGTGTTAGGAATTTCATCTAATTATGCAAAAAAAATAGATGAATCGACAGTCTTACCAAAATGGTTTGACTTTGCTGATATAAATTCACAAAATTTTAATAATAAGTTAGATGACATAGTATCAAGAATTACTTATGCATTGTCTAAATACGATAAATAATTATAAGAAAAACAGAGGAGTCTGTTTTCTTTTTATTTTATGTGATAAAATTATAATAGGTGATACTATGGATCTTGAAGTAATAAAAAATAAAATAGATGATAATACAGAAAAGTTAACTTATGAAGATTTAGTTGGCTTTGGTCAAAATAATTTACAAATATTTATAGATAAATATGATGGGGAAGTAATAGATAAATTAGCTGAAATTGTTAAAGATAATGATATGAAATTGTTTTTTAAGTGTGCCATGAAGCATTTTTATCTTTTTGATTTATTAACTAGTGATGAATTAATTAAAGAAGATAGTTTGTTAAAAAAAGTTATTCCTTTGTATCCTGAAATTATAAAAAAGTTTTCTGATGGTTTGTTTAATACGTATAGTCAAGAAATATTAAATGCTTTGAAAAATCAACCTACTTTACTTGAATATTGTCCTATAGATTTTATGAAATTAAATGAAAAGGATATAATAATGATTGTAGAGCGTCAATCTAAAATAATTGGTTGGGTACCTAATGAAATTTTAGTAAAATATCCTAAAAAAATAGCATTATTTGTTAAACGTAAACCTGAATTATTAAAATATCTAAGTAAAGACGTTCAAAAAGCTTGTATTGATGAACTAGTACCTGTTATTTTAAATGATCCAATTATTTTTGATTATCTAGATAGTGAATTGAAAAATGAAAATTTATTTAAAACTTGTTTGTTAAATTTAAATTTAGATTTGAATGAAAAACAAATAGCTTTAGCTTTTTCTTTAACTATAGATAATGATAATTTTTTACATGACTTTTCTAGTTGGATGATTGATGATAATTTAGTAGAGTTTATTGGAATAGATAAAATTAAATATTTAATTAAACAGAAAGAAGTTAATGAAAAATTAACACTAATTTATCAAGAAAAAGAAAAATTTGAATGTTTATCTATGATGTTATCTTTTTATAAAGACTCTCCTTGTTTGATAGAAAAAATATTATTGCTAATAAATGCTTTAATTAATGATATAAATTTTGTTGAAGTTAGAGAAAATGATGGTGTAAATAATAAAAAACTAGCAGATGAAGTATTGATAAGAAATTTTTCTATGGTTGTAACTCAAAATAGAGATAAACTAGAGTTAGTTGATATAAAGAGAATGATTTATTTGTATTTAAAAAAAGATGGTATTATTTGTTGTGATAATTTTGATGACTTTAAAAATTTAGATAATATTCGTCAACAAAAAATGAATGAATTATTGAAAGACAAGTATTTAACCATTAAAGAAGCTAAAAATATTATATATGAGTTTAATTATGGATTTAGTTATACTGAAGTAATTAATCTGTTAAAAAAATATGCATATGATTTAGATAAATTACTAAAGAGTTATAATAAGAAAAAGTTATCGCTTGCAGAACTTGAAGAAAAACAAATTCTATTTGATTTAAGTAAAATGTTGGAATTAAGTAAGATTCATGATAGAGAAGTTTTAAAAGAAGAGATGAATTTAGCTTTAATAAATTATAAAGGAGAATCTAAAATATATGATAGATTTTTATATTTTGAAGAAAAATTAAAGAGTTTTTATAATCGAAGAACTGTTAATGAACTTAATGAAACAATAGTGTATGATAATGTATGTACTCTAAATTATGAAGATTTGGTTGAGGCAAATTATAGAAAAAAAAGATATTTAGGTCAAAAGGTATTAATAAAAAATGTTTCGATTAAAAATAATTTTAAAATGTTGCTTCATGTTGTTGATAGTAATAAAAATAACTTGGTTAAAAAATATTTGATGGGAGTAAAAGAGCAATTAGAAAATCAAAATGAGAATAATATAGTATGTTCTTTAATTGGAAATAATTTCTTTGGATTAAATTCATTATATTATAAAGATGGTAAGAGAAAAGTTATACTAAGGTATAGTGATTTATCTCTAGATTCGATAATTACACAGGCACTTACTGATTTAAATTCTTCTAATCGATTAAATTATTTAAAAATTTTTAATGAAGAAGAATATTTCCTTCCGAATAATGTACTCGATATTACTCGAAATATATCAAATGGTTATGTAATAAATTTATCGTCTGTCAATAAGCAGATTAAACCAATTTCTTTAGTAACTTTTGAGACAATAGATTCTTATTTATTAGAAGCAGCGATTGATTTAAACTTACCGATAGAAATTATAGATCGCCGTCAGTTAGTTGCTAAACAAATTGAACAAATAGAATGTTTATTTAATAAATATATGAATTATTTAAATCAAAAAACAATGTATTATGATACTTTGGAAACAGTCAAAACAGCTGAAGAAGATTGTTTTGGAAGATTATTGAAATTATTTAGTAGTTTAAGAATTAGTTTGAAAAATAGTGATTTAAGAAATGAATTGTTAAAAAATAATGGTTTTGGTTTGAATGAAAAATCTTTAATGCAGTATATTAATAGTATTTTTGCTGAAATAAACGGAATGATTTTAACAAACGCTGAAAAAGCCTTAAATGATTTAACAAAGATTAAAGAAGAAATACAGAAAGAATATGAAATAGTTAATAAATCGAATGCTTTTTCTAAGGATAAAAAAATATTATCTTTTGATTTGAAAAATACTTATCGTCAAATTGATAAATTGGAAAGAAAATTAGGAGTAAATATTACAAATGAAAAGTTTAAAGTAAAAATATTTCAAGATTTAAATGAAGGTTTAGGTTTGTATAACAAAAATTATAATCATAATTGGTCTTTTTATGGAAAACAATTTGATTATGAAGATGTTTCATCCTTAATTGATCATGATAAGATCGATGAAGCATTACAATTAGTTTATCAAAATGGTCTTTATAGAGGTAAACTTAGTCATGATTCAAGTCATATAGAAAGATGTTGTATATATGCTTCAATTTTAGCTAATTTATTATATCCAAATGATCAAGAAATTTTAAATTTATCAATTATGGCAGCAGCTTTTCATGATTCTGGAAGAATAGGAGAAAGAGATGAAAAGCATGGTGATTATAGTGCTGCGATTGTAAGAAGTTTGTTGACAGATAAAGATATTTCTAAAGATAATATAAATATTATATGTGCTTCAGTTGATTTTCATGATGAAGTCTCGCCATTTGAAGAATTATTACCATCATTTACAAAAAAATATCATTTAAAAGATATTATAAAGTACGAAAAAATTGCCAAAATATTAAAAGATGCTGATGCCCTTGATCGTTTAAGATTTATAGGTGTCGGAACTTTAGATGTTAAATATTTAAATTTTGAAATATCTAAAAATTTAATAAAACTTGCAGCGTTGTTAAATGAAAAAAACGCAATGAATAGATTAAAATGCTTAATTTCTAAATTTATAATAAGAAAAAAATATTTAGATAGTGAACTTGATAGTAAAAGATTGCCACAAGAAATTTTGTATGAATTGGTTAGAGAAAATAGTAGGGATTTGATTAATGATTTTTTTGAAGATTTTAAATTAATCAAAGATGATATTATAATTTTGGAGTAAAAAAATGAATGAAATATTAAGTAGTTATTTAGGAGAAAATTTGTTAAAAGTAATTGAGCATAACTTAGATGAATATAAAGCATTGAACTTAGATGAAAAGCAAATTTATCGTCAAATATATGATTTAAGTGATTTAGTAATAATGTGTATGTATTTAGTGGCATTAGATAAAAATGAAAGTGATTTAGCTTTTAAAATAAAAAAAGCAAGTAAAATGTTAAAAATAAAGCGTAAAGAGGAATTTAAACTAGCTTTTGAGAAAAAAGATCTTGATAATTTTTTTAGTAGACTAAGTAAACTTGATATAATAACTTTAGCAGAAGAACTCAATCTTTACGCTCTTTCTAATGAAGAATATCAAAGTCTATCTAAAGAGAAGAAAGCAATGTATAAAGCTTTAAAGACATATTTAGAAAAACAAAAATAACGCTTTTAAAAAGGCGTTTTTTTATGGAAAATTTGCGGTTTTTTAGAAATTTTGTTATTATTGAGGGTATGGAAAGAGGGGGATTAAATGAATTATTTTGATATTTATGTTGAGTGTTTGACAAAAGGTAATTATAATTACATGAATGGATATAAAAAATTAGGAGAATTATATAGTTTACCAATGACAGAGATGCTTAGAGAAAATAAAAAATATATGGCAAAAGCAAGTGATGGAAATTCACTTTCTTATGCTTTTTATATGATAGAAAGACTTTGTGAAGTAGGAATTGAATCGCGTTTAATATTTACTGAATGTTATAATCCAGAATTAAATGGTTACGATATGAAAGCAGCTGTAATTGTACGTGATAAAGAAGAATGGTTTGTATCTGATTATTCCTCTGATGTGAAATTGTTTACAGAACGTGGAATTACTGGTAATAATCGTTTAATGTATTTAACTGCTGATGGAGAAGTTTATTTTGATGAAAATCATATTTATAATAATGCTAAGATGTCTGTTTCAGATTATTTAGCAAAATGTAGTAAAGAAGAAACAGAAAAGGCTATTAAATATAATGTTTCTAAGAAAGATTCTGAGGTTCCTTCTTTTGTTCTTAATTTATGCGATATTAGATTGAGTAAAATTAATTTTTTAGATTTAATTAGTAAACATAGAGAGTTCTGTGAAGATATTACAGATTATAAATCAGTTACTTTAAAATAACTTATAATAATTAGTATAAATAAAGAGAATATATTAATATTCTTTTTTTTATGTAA
>UWSL01000045.1 GCA_900552975.1 uncultured Mycoplasmatota bacterium
TTATTATTTAAAATATTATAATTATGATTTAAGGAATCATTCACATCAGTAATCGGTTTAACTTCTTCAACTTTAGCTTCTTTAACTTCTGATTTTAATGGTAAGTCTACCTCTTTTGGCAATACTACCTCATCATTTCTTACTAAATTATTACCAAAAGTTTGTTTTTCTTCTGCTGCCTCAGAAACACTATTATCTTTTGCAGGTAATGAAACACTATCAAAACCAAAACTATCAATTGATTTTAGAATATCATCAAAAGAATCATTTTTACTCAAAATAGGTTCTTCTTTTTTTGTAGGCAAAGAACTTAGTAAATCATTATTTGACGATAAAGTACTATTTTTAGTTTCAATCTTCGGTAAGTCACTTGCTATATCCGTTGATTTTTCTGATGTTGTATTATTCTTAAGAGCTTCCTCTTTTTTCTTGGCTTCTTCCTTTTGTCTTGCTTCTTCTGCATCTAATTCAGCTATTTTTTTATCAATATCTCTCATCATTGCATCCAAATCAAAACCACTGCCACCTAAACCACCTAAAGGAGCTGAATCTTTTGGAGCACCAAAAGGAGAAAAAGAATCACTTTTACTCTCACCAAATGGATTACCTCCAAATGGTGAACTAGACTTAGATGTATTATTATCCAAATCATTCATCATTTTTTGACGTTTCTTTTCTTTAACAAAAGATTTAACATCAAATAATTTTACTTCTTTTTCTTTTCTAACAGGATAAGTCCCCTCTATATGTTCATGCCCCCAATCCATCATAAAATTAGGAGTATACTTAGTTTTGAATGGTGATAAACGCCATCTAATAATAATAGCTTCAAATAATTTTAATTTTTGCAAATCTGTAACTGTAACTAAAGGAGTTGAAGCTGTTTTATCTTTTTCATCAGATTTTACCTCTCCACACATCTTACTTATTTCTTCTAGTGCAGCCAATTCTGTACTAATAAGATAAATCAAATTACCACAGTTACCTTTAATAGTTTCAGCATTTTCAGGACCATAAACACTTTTCAATTGTGCAAAGTTTTGAATAATAAAAGTAAATCGAATATCACGCGAACGTGCCGCTGTAACCATTGTCGTAACATCCTTAAGTGGTGGCATATTAGCGAACTCATCTAATATAAAATTAGTACGATAAGGCAACTTACCACCATTATTTTGTGCAACATCAATTAATGTTTCATAACATTGTTTTATAAAAATAGTTGCTAAGCCATGATATGTAGTTTTTTCATCTTGAATAACAATAAAAACAGCTGTTTTTTCTTTACCAATATCACGCATATCAAAATCACTATAAGATAGCATTTCTGATAAATTAACACGTGATGCAAATAATCTTATTTTTTGTCTAAATACAGATAAAATTCCACCTTTAGTATCAGTTGGTGAATTAATTGTATTTGAGGCAAAAACATAAGCATTAGATGCTTCACCCTTTAAAGTAAAATATTCTTTAATAAAAGTACTAGCAGCAAATTTATCTTCACCAACTGTACTCATATAATTTATTGAATTAAGATTTATTTCCTCTTCTTTTGCATCTTCAAATAAACCCAAAGCTAAACCAGAAAAGTAGTCGGCAGCAGATTTTTCCCAAAATGGTTCTCCCTTATTATTAGGATCATACAAAATATTTAAAGCAACGTCATCTAACAACTCTGTCGCTTTATCTTTATTATTAGCTGTATAATATTGATATGGTAAAGTAAGAGGATTCCAAGCATTACCATTTTGAGGTTCACGGAAATTAAGAATTATAACTTTGTAACCACGTTCTTTCATATAAACACTGGCTGCTTTATATAATTCACCTTTAGGGTCAGTAATAATCATACTTTCACCCTTTTTAATCAAAAGTTCAACCATTGGCTCAACTACTGTCTGCGATTTACCTGAACCAGTGGCACCTATTACTAAGTTATGATATTCGCCATTATCAACCCAAAGTCTCTTTCCATCATTAACAAGTGGAATACCAGCATACTGCGATTCTTGTTGTAAAGGATCTACTATTTCTACACCCTTATCATTTTTGATTTCTTTATCTTTTGACCAACGTGAATAACCTTTTTCTTGTTTATCAGCTATTTCAAATCCAATTCCCTTTTTCTTTTCAAAAACTGATTTAGAAACACTAGTAAAAATCAAAATTAAAAATATAACAAAAAGTAACATCGTCGTTCCCAAATAATCCGTAAAAGCAGGTAATGGATTAAGACCATAAAAAGCTCCTTCTGAATTAAAATAAGTTATATTAGTAACTGCTAATCCACACAAATATAATAACAATAGAACAAAGACTACAAACATTATAAAATCTTTACTCGATATACGAAATTTCATGTCATTAATCACCCCAAATATATCAATATTATACTACACAAAATAATTATAAGCTATTAATAATTATTTATATTTTAGACTACTAACCTTAGTAATTATTACTACAACTATCAAAAATAATACTATAGCACCTAAAGCTATTAAAATAGCATATTTTTTATCTATTTTCTTTTCTTCTTCGTTACTTTTACTTGAAGTACTTTTTTTTACTTCTGTATTTTTCTTAGAAACATCTTTTTTTGTACTCAACTTTAAATATATATTCTTTTTATTATCATTTTGAGTAAAAGTCCAATAATAAACACCATTATCTATTTTATCAGCATTATTTTCTAAAACTTTTAACTTCGTTTTTACTTTTATTGTTACACTATCTAAATTATCATAATCCTTTAAATAAATTATACCATTTTTATCTGTAAACAAAGTTAAGGTATTTTCTTTTCTATCCTTTTCTATATAAGCTGAAACAAAAGATGACTTTAAGCTTCTAGCTTTATTATAATTGCTTATCGCAAATGTATTTTTATAAGAAAATAAATAACCATTATCTAGTTCTTTAGATGATTGATCATAATACTTTACCCCAGATAACGGCGTATCTGGTTCTGTATCAGCAACAATAACATCATTATAAATTGGAACATATTTTCTAAAAGTCCCTTTTAAAGTTTCTTTAGTATTATAGTGATCAACTAAAGCCGTAATATTTATTTGTTCTGTCACTTCATTTTCACTAACTTCTAAAGTTACATCTGCATTACATCCACAAAGAAACATCATTAAAAATAACAATAATAAAACTTTTTTATTTTTCATTTTACTATCCCCTTACATTAGCCGAATTATCGTAATAACCATCCATTTTAACTCCCCAATATCCAGAAGATGCAAAATCTCTTCTTGTAAATAAAACTCCACTAGAGTTTCCACTAGCTTCTGCACAAATATATTGTCCAGCTGATTCATCTACACCAACAACTAAAACTATATGTCCACTAGACTCCAATAAGTCGCCGGCTTGTAAAACAGCACTATTACTTAAACTAACTCTTTGAGCACCAGAAATATTTTGAAATTCACCAGCTAGCATTGCCCAAGACATTCCATAACCACCATTATGAATTGCCCACGGAACAAAGCCTGAACAATCAAGACCACAATAATTGTAAGATTGACCATTCGCATATGTATGACACGCTGTACTACCCCAATTTCCTTTAGCATAATCATTTATGGCACTTTCATGACCACCACCCCAATAATATGGAATTTTAACTTGATAATTATTACCAAGTTCTGCAATTAAAGTAACTGCAGCAGCTACAACTCCTGCTCTTGTCCCATATCCAGCTTTTTTTACATTACTTTCTATTAAACTATTAAATTCTTCCAAACTAGTTCCTTTACTACTTAAGAAAGATGATAAATCTTGATGTAATATTTCATGTCCATCACTTGTTAAATTATAATTACCATAATCAATATTTCCTCCACCAGTTGAATGGCATTTAGCTGAACTAAAATCACCAACTCCGTAAACACTTTCGAGAATTTGATCATAAGTTTTTCCTTCATTAGCCAAACTAACGAATTGACTAGATTTTGTACTATTATAATCCGTAGCATAAACACTTCCACTAGAATCAACTAATACTTTTCCTTTAACATCATTAGCTAAAGCTAAAACTTCAGTTTTTCTTTGCTCAGCTAATGCACTTTTCCACAATGTACCACTTGTAATTTCTGGTGAATAAATAGATATTGATCCTCTATCACTACGATAAATATCTTTTTCATAATCCCAATAAACTTGATCAGCTTCGCAAGCACGCATTCTTATTTTGTTAGTTGTAGTATTGTAACCATAAAAGCAGTTATCTGGATTACCTGGACACATTCCACTATTTCTTGTAAGAGCAAAATTACGAGCCGCTACAATTTGTGCTTTAATTGACTCATCTGGTGAATCTGGTCCAATCTCTGCCAATGCAACACCTAATGTATATTTTTCAAAATCAATTGTTTCAAGAACAGTATAATTACTTTGTGTAGCATCACAATTAACTAATTCAACTTTAACATCGTCTAAAGCAACAGTTCCAGTATTCGTTACTCCTTTTAAATCATAAGTACATTGTGTTCCACCATTTTTATTACTTCCACTACTAGAAGAATTAGCTCCTAAACAAACAAATAATATAATAACAAAAAGTAAAACTAAGCCAATAACAGCCCACACAAAAGGATTGGTTAACAAAAAATGCTTCAAAGATTTTAAAGCTGTTTTAGCAGCCGTTCGAAAAGGATTATTTAAAAATTCTTGTGTTTTTGCAGTTTTATCTAAAAAATTAGCAGCTTTTCCTTTAAACAAACCATTTTTCTTTTTTCCTACTTTATCTCCACTATCAGAAGAATTACTTGAACCAGATGCTCCTTTTTTACTACTTTTGTTTAGAAAAGCTCTACTAGGTGCATTATCCTCTTCTTCGCGTCCTTTTTGTAATCTTTTTCCAAAAGAGAATCTATCTCTATTAAAATCATCACGTTTTGAATTAGCGCGTGAATCACGTGAAAAACCATTACCAAACGGAGCATTACCATTCATATTAGAACGAATTCTTGATTTTGCTGAATTATCACCAGTTGAAACACCACTACTTTTATTATTCTCATTTGCTGAAGTACTTTGTTGTTTCTTTGAAGCGACGTCATTGGCTGCTGCTGGTGTAGTAAAAGCTTTAGCAGCTTCATCGCTTTCATTTTTTCCTTTTTTTGAATCATTTTTAGTATCTAAATCATTATTAGTAGATTCACTCTGCTTATCAGGAGCCGGTGTCATATTTCGTGATGACTTTTCATTTCTTCCTATATTTCCAAAAGGACGCATACCATAACCAGGCCCTACATCTGCAAA
This sequence comes from uncultured Mycoplasmatota bacterium, assembly GCA_900552975.1. Classification (GTDB taxonomy): domain Bacteria; phylum Bacillota_I; class Bacilli_A; order RF39; family UBA660; genus Coprovivens. The sequence goes on from UWSL01000045.1 coordinate 5,281, forward strand.
AGAATCATCCATTTCATCAAATATTTCATTATCATTCAAAAGAGCAGATTCATTTGCTACATCAGCATCCATATCATGTAAAATATTATTTAAAACAACATCACTTTGTTCATCATTATTATAATCATCAAAACCAACTTGCGATGCTATTGAAGAAAGGACTTCTTCATCACTTAAATCATTAGGTACATTTAGCCCTAATTTTTTAGCAATATTTTTTGTATCATCATTTAGAGCCACACTACCACCACCTAGTTATACAACTATCAAAAGTATATCATAAAAAAGACATAAAAAAAAGCTAGTAACGGATTACTATAATCCACCACCAGCTCCAAAAGAATCAAGTTCTTCTTGCGTACAAACAACTCTAATACGCATACGACGACTTCCACAAATAAATAAAGCATCACCTTGATTATAATATTTAATACTATCCATTTCACTCTCATTTAAGTCAACAAGCAAAGATAAATCTTCAACTGCTTGTTTCTTCAAATTCATAACTAAATAATAAGCCGCATTATCAAAGATTGCTTTACCATGCATAATCAAATTTGGTGCCGCAAAATCTGTAGGTTGCTGTGTAATAATAACTGTACCAGTATTGTACTTTCTAGCACGTCTTTGAATTTGTGCCAAGAATTCAGCTCCTAATTCATTTCTTGTTGATAATAAAACGTGAGCTTCATCTACGCATAAAACTGTAGTTGTTTCTTTATCTAAACATAAGCCCCAGGCAAATTTTAAAATATTAAAGAATAAAGCATTTCTTATATTTTCATCACTATTCATTAACTCTCTAATATTAAAAACTATAATATTACTATCTATTTGTAAAGTTGTATGACCAGTAAAATAATATCTTAACTCTCCTACTAAAGGACGAACTTTTAACTCAAGTCTTTCCATAATATCACGTTCACGTGTTTTTTCAGGCATTGATAACAAACGCCCTTTTATAGTTGCATAAACATCATCAAAAGTTGGAAAGTCTTGAGGAGTTAATTTAGAAAAATCTGTATTAAAGTCAATTCGATATCTTTTATAAGTATCCTGAACAACCTCACTAAACATTGCTAAAACATCTTCCTCAATAGAAGGTGAATAATACTTCATAAATGCTTTTAGAGATTGTAATCCCCTAGTTAAAACAGTATACCCTAATCCTTGATCTAATTCTTCTTGATCGGCATCGGCAACAATTTCTAATGGATTAATCATACCATAATTGCCACCTTTTCCTAAGTCAAGGAAACTACCATTAACATTTTTACACATTTCTTCAAGTTCACCTTCAGGATCAACACAAATAACCTTATAACCATTCCTAATATGACTTCTGATTAAAAGCTTAGCAGCCGTAGATTTACCACTACCAGATGTACCTAAAATAATCATATTAGCATTATTTCGATTATGCTCTTTTTTCAATTTAAATAAAAATTGATTAAATAAGATAACTCCACCTGAGAAATCAACACCCAACAAAGTAGAATCCCCAGGATCTTTAATACTATCAAAAACAAATGGATACATTGCAGAAATAGTTACTGATGGAATCGGCGTACCTATTCTTTCTTCAACATCTTGTTTTGGAAAAATCGGAATAATTGATTTTAAAACTTTTTCCTGTTCAAACAATAATGGAATAGCACGCATACCAAGAGCATCTATATAACTCTTAACTTGCATCAATCTCATTTCTAATTCTTCAGGATTATCAGCAGTTATCATAACATGTAATTGAAAGTCAAAAATACGTGCTTGTGTTGCAGCTAACATAGAAATAAAACTTTCCAATGATTCATAATCTTGACGAATTCTTTCTTGAATAGTTTGATCTTTTTCAGATTGATATCTCATTTTCAAATCTGCAATTTCTTTATTTAACATTGATCTTAATGTTGAAAATTCAATTGGAATGTGCTTAGCAACTATTTTTACACCAGCTAAATTAGTAAGATTAGCTAAAAAACCAGGATTAATATACTTAGGATAACTTATAACTGAAAGAATAGTTGCATTTTTTCCACTTATAACAAAATCTTTATAATTGAATAAAATTCCTTTAGGAGCAATTTCACTTTTTAAATTCATGCAGGCATCACCGTCCCAAAACTAGTTGTCATTCCACCATTCAAGAAGTTATCTAAAATCATACGTAAATCAGCATTAGATACTTGAACCGAATTTATTGAACAATTTGCTAATCCAGCAATCAAATTATGAATTCTCTTTTGAACTAATTCTAATCTTTTTTCCTTAAATAAAATGAAATATTCTGTATCAACAACATTATATTCTGCTCCCATAAAAGCATTGGCTTTATTAAGATCTTGCATAATTAATTTTCTTATCGCACCATCAGTACACTTTTGATAAAGTAATTGTAACTGCGATAAATATAAATTTATATCAACAGGTCTATCCGCTACCATTAACCAAAATTCATAATCAATCATATTATAAAAATTTTGCAAATTAAATAAAATATTATCCATTTCTCCTGGATCAAGAATAAAAATATTTTTAGGAGATATTTTTATTCCTGTAACATAAGCTCCATTATCTAATTGAATCATTCCATTCATTATATTTTTTATAGGTACCCAATCTTCTGTATATCTACTAGAAGTTTGTACGGCTACCGCGTTTTGGTCTGTCGTTGCCATAACTAGCACACCATCCTCTCCAATAATACTTTTTTATTCCTGTAAAAAACTGCCACATATTCATTAATAAAGTTAAAACATTATGATAATAAACCGGTAAAGGAGCAACTAATAAAGCAGCAACAAGTGCAGGAGATGCAAGTAATACTGTCGTTGTAACATCATTTGTTTTAAATACTAACAACAATACAACTGCGAAAACAACACCTACTACAAAAATTGTCAGGTCAACCCCAGTAAACAAACCTAATATAAGTTTTGATTTTTTAGAGTTCGCCGGAATAATATATTTGTTCATTCAAAATACCCCTTTCCTATTTCCTTTCAGATTGTTGACGTTTTCTACTTTGTGCGTCCTGATAGTCTCTTGAATTAACTATATCATCTTTAGCTTTTTCAGAAGCTGTCTTCATATCTTTAAATGGATCATAACTATCTCCAACTATAGTAGTTGCATCAATCTTTCTTTTTCTACCAGCCTCACTCATAAAACTATCAAATTGCTCCTTAGTTAAATCTCTCGTTGTTCCACCACTTTCCATAAGTGTATAAGACGGAACTCCGTTATCAAATTTAACTTGAACATTCTCTATGGTTTCATGACCTAGATGTTCACCTTTTATTTCATAATTATAAGTTTTACCATTAAATAAGTTAGCCATATCTACTTGACCATTCAATATATTAGAACCAAAAAGCTCTTCAAGGTATACTTCAAATCTTTTGCCATCAATAGTTGTATTATTGGCATTACGAAATAAAGATTGGTTACTTGTCATAAATTCTTTTAGAGCTCTTGATGTGTCATTATCGCCCATGGATATAGCTTCAACTAATTTAGCTTGAACAGCTTTTGTTTTTTCTTCTTTTACTTTATCGGTAGCAGCTTTTAATTGAGCATTAAAATTCTCAGTAGCACGTTTATATGCATCAGTAGTTGGATCTAATACAAAATCACTAAGTTTACCATATCTTGATTCAAAGTCCCTTTGAAATGCCTTATCTAAACTAGCAGCAGTTATATCACTACCATATTTTCTCGTAAACTGCTCATAAACTCTCTCATCAGTTGGATCCATAGTTCCTGACATATATTGACTTTTAAGATCATTAAGTTTAGTAGTAAAAGCTGCTTCGTAATCAGCATCTGACATGCCAGCTGCACGATGAAGAATAGTTTCTCGATCACTATTATATCTTCTATCGAAATCTGGTCTTTCAGCTCTTTGTTGTTCAGTATAAACAAAATCTTTTATACCTTGACCTTTCAAACGATCAACTTCATTCTGGGCATTAGTTATATCTTGACTCTTAACATTATCTTCAAGTTGACCTTTTAAACTTTTAAATTTATTTAAAGCAGCAACTTGATTATCATAATATGAAGTATCAACAGTACCTCCTGTTAAGAATGATTTAACTGAACTAGTCACATTATTTACATGTCCAGCCATTGGCCCTTTCACTACTCCACCAAAAGCTTCTTCATTTTTATGTTCTCTATTGAAATTTTCTCTAGATATTCTCTTATCATTAGCTTCTCTAACACCATTAGCTGTCGCATTTTTCATATCACGGAACTTTATAGGATTCTTCTTAAAGTCACGAACTCCACGATAACCAGTTCTAACTCCAGCAGATAATCCCCCTGCAACTCCACTGACAGTGGAACGAGCCAATCCTTTAGTAAGAGCTCCAAATTTTCCTGTATAAGTATCTTTTTTAGCCATTTCTTGTCTAGCTCTAGTAAAATTAGCACCAAAATTTTGGGCCAAACTACCTCCTACAGCTCCTACAGTAGCAACAGCAGTAAAAGCACCACCTTCTGCTAATTTCTTACCTAATCCCAATTTCATATCACCAGTTTGAATACCAAATGTATCAGAGATCATTTTTGGAGCCTGTTTTCCAAATATAACCAAACCAACAATCAAAATTGTTCTATTTAAGAAAGCTAAACCAATACCAACATTTTCATCTTTTAACATTTCAGTAAAAGAAGGAACTAAAGTGGTTATATGAGAAATGATATAAACAATTACATAAACAATTGACAGTCTAACAAACACTTCCAAAAAGGTTGATATAATATTTTTTACCCACTTCTCAAAATTGCTTTTAAATTTGGGCAGAATTTGCAATATCAACGGAACTGGAGCAATTACTTGAAAATAAGCCAATTTAGCTGCTCTTACAGCCATATCAATACTAAATGATAAAAAAGCATAAGCAACAAATAACCCAACTAAAGTAGAAATTCCCCAAAAGTACTGAATATCACCCTCTATATAACCATTAGCGAAAATTACAAATATCCCGAAATCTCCTGAACTCATTGCATAAGAGAAAGCCTCGGATAAAGTAATTTCATCACCTAAAGCAGCATCAACAGCATTTGAAATATTCATTCCCACTGAGGCACCACACAACCCAGTTACAGCGACTAGTCCAAGGAATGTACCAGCTCCAAAAGTAAATACACCAGCGATAGCACCACCAACTGCAACTAAAGCTCCAACCGCACAGCCGGCTGTTGTAAGAGCAGTAGCAGAAGGATTTATAAAATAGTCAGCAGTAGTTGCTTTAATAGTTTCCTCTGTCGCATTAGACAAATCAGAAGGCAGGAAAAAAGATTGCCAAATATAAGCAGCTACAACGTTTCCAGCATCGTCATACAATACCTCGTCATCTTTAATTTCCCCTCCACTGGCCACAACTTGATTATTTACTACAACATCATCATATTTAGTAGTTCTCGAATCAGAAGCCAAAAATATTTTACCTAAAATATTTTGTTTTAAAATAATTTCTTGACCTTGATAAATAACATTAAATATAACAGGGGTTAATGCAAGTCCCAAAACACAAGTAATAACACCTGAAATTATTTTTTTACCAGACATATCACCTTTTCCAAGTTGATCAGGATCTATAATTGAACGAATAATCGAATAAGCAAGAACAAACAGCACA